>JAYVGL010000227.1:0-8236 GCA_043772175.1 Pyrinomonadaceae bacterium
ACGCTTGACAATGCTTCTGTGCGAAACCGAAAACATCCGCGATGTCGTCGCCTTCCCGAAAACCGCGTCGGCGCAGGATTTAATGATGGATTCACCGGGCAGTGTGGACGCTTCGCAGTTGAGGGAATTAGGGATTAAAATCGTTGAATAAATTCGAGGGAAAAGTTATCATTGCCTTGTTACGAAAATCGGCCGGAAATTATTGATCGCTTTTTATATGCCGCTGCATTTTGCGTTCGGTAGCTTTTATGTCGTTAGTTGGATTCAGGATGGAAAAACCGATTGCCGGAATCTTTGCACTTTTATGGGAGAAAAATGTGCTGAATCCGATGCCTTAATATGGAGTGATTTATTTGCGTATTCAGGCGTTGGGTTGATTCTGCTTTCGATTGTGCTTCCTTTAGGGCTTTGCCTTAAAAGGTCGTTTTGCCTCATAAGTGCTTAATGTTGCCTCAAAACTAATCCTACATAGAAAAACTTTACATTGCGAGTAAAGTTTGCGATTTTTAGAAAAAGCGATTTTCGCATTATTCGCCGACGTTGAAGAATAATATTCTCAATGTCGGCATTTACCATTTTAAAAACCTAACTTGTTAAAAGAAACAACTTAACTTAAAAATTATGGCAAACGAAAGAAAGACAGAGGCTTTTGTTAGAAACCATTTTAAAAATTACAGCGATTTTATTGACCTCGAAGAACAACAGTCTGACAACCCGAAAATTAAAAAACTTTTGCAAACCGCATCGAAAAGCGGCGGCGGCAGAGGCAACCCGGAATTCATAATTAGCTACAATCAAAATTCCGAATTTGTAACCGTTATCGAATGTAAAGCCGATTCACGAAAACACGAAAGCATAGAAAGAGACCGCTTTGCAGATTTCGCGGTTGATGGTGCTTTACTTTATTCATCTTACCTGTCTAAAGAATTCGATGTTCTGGCAATCGCAGTTAGTGGCGAAAACGAAAAACAAGCAAAAGTTTCTCATTTCTTACAACTGAAAAACGAGAAAACCGCCGTTCCTATATTTGGGAACGAATTGCTTACCGCAAAAGATTATTTAGACGGCTATCTCAAAAGTCCTGAAAAATTTCGTCAGGATTACAACACTCTTTTAGATTTTTCCAGAGAACTGAACGAAACTTTGCATTCTCACAAAATTTTGGAGAGTCAGAGAAGTTTGTTAATCAGTTGTATTCTTATCGCATTAGAAGATGAACCTTTTAGAAAAGCCTACAAGTCATATCATATCGCGTCTGAACTAGCTAATTTTCTTGTGGATACAGTTGTAAACAACTTGCGCCGCGCAAATATTCAATCCACAAAACTAAACAATTTAAATATTGAATTTGGTTTTATCAGAACCGATATGTCGCTTTCGACAAAACAAGGTGTGCTAAAGCAGCTAATTGACGATATAGACGAAAATATTAACAGTTTTATTAAAAACCACGAATATTACGATGTTTTAGGACAACTCTACATCGAATTTCTGCGATACGCCAACAGCGATAGCGGTTTAGGAATTGTTTTAACACCGCCGCATATTACTGAATTTTTTAGTGATTTAGCTCAAGTCAATAAACATAGCGTCGTATATGACAACTGCACAGGCACGGGCGGTTATTTAATCAGCGCGATGAGCAAAATGGTAAAAGATGCGAAAGGCGATCAAAAAGCCGAAGCGAGTATCAAAGAGCATCAACTTCTCGGTGTCGAATACCAAGCGCATATTTTTGCTTTGGCTTGCTCAAATATGTTCATTCATCAAGACGGCAAAACAAATATTTTGAATGGAGATTGTTTTGACCAATCTATCATTGATACAGTCAAAGCCCGCAAGCCGACAGTCGGATTTTTAAATCCGCCGTATAAAGCTAAAAATAATGACAAAGAAGAATTAGATTTCGTTCTGAATAATTTAGAGTGTTTGCAGGTCGGCGGCACTTGTATTGCGATTGTGCCGATGCAATGTGCATTGACGCAAAAAAGTAAAGTTAATGAATTGAAAAAGAAATTACTTGAGAAACATACACTTCAAGCAGTTTTATCAATGCCGAATGAGCTATTTGTAAATTCCAATGTCGCCGTCGTGTCTTGCGTAATGATTTTTACAGCGAATCAACCGCACCCGAAATCGAAAGAAACGTATTTTGGTTATTACAAAGATGACGGATTCGTGAAACGGAAAAATAAAGGCAGGCTAGATGTTTATGGAGTTTGGGAATCTGTAAAAGAAAAGTGGGTAAGCTACTTCTTCAACCGTAAAGCAGAGGCGGGTTTTAGCGTGAATAAAGTCGTAACGGCAGATGAAGAATGGTGTGCCGAAGCATATATGGAAACTGATTACAGCAAGCTACTGAAAGAAGATTTTACAAATGAAATTAAAAAATACGTTGCTTTCAATGTTTTGAATCAATGAAACTCAAACCACTAAACGAAATCTTCAACATTCGATATGGTAATCAGTTTGATTTGTATAAACTCGAAACTGACGAATCCAGCGACATCAATTTTGTTTCCCGAAGTCGAGAGAATCTGGGAGTGATGTGTAAGGTATCGCGTTATAAGGATGTCGAACCTTTTTCGGCGGGACTTATCACGGTAACTTTAGGCGGAAGCTATCTGCTTAGTTCATTTGTTCAAAAAGCTAAATTTTACACTGCACAAAACATCAAAGTTTTAACGCCAAAACAAAAAATGTCTTGGCGGGAAAAAATTTTCTACTGCAAAGCAATCGAGTTAAATAGATTTCGTTATACATCGCACGGCAGAGAAGCTAATACAACTCTCAATACTTTACCAGTTCCGGCAGAAATTCCGAAAGATTTTCTGGAAATCAACATTGATAATTTAAGAGAAGCGAACCCGGAAAACCTATTGAATGAAAATTTTCAATTAAATCAAGAAAGTTGGAAATGGTTTCGATACGATGAATTATTTACGATGAAAAAAGGAAAACGGATTGTTAATAGCGAAATGATGGCAGGGGAAACCCCTTGCATTAGACCGATTGATGGTAACAACGGAGTTTATGACTATATTGACATCAAACCGAATCATAAAGGAAACACAATAACCGTCAACTATAACGGAAGCGTTGCTGAAGCATTTTATCAATCCGAACCTTATTTTGCTCTCGATGATGTCAATGTCTTGTATCCGAAATTTAACCTTAATGTTTATATCGCAATGTTTTTAATTACGCTGATTCGTCGAGAAAAATACCGTTTTAATTACGGGCGAAAATGGCATCTGGGTAGAATGAATGAAAGCCTTATAAAACTGCCCGTAAATGAAAGCGGCGATCCTGATTTTAAGTTTATGGAAGACTATATTAAAAGTTTGCCATACTCATCAAGTCTATCCTTATAAACATAGGCATTTCAAGGGTTTAGCTTGCATCTGCTCTCAAAATAACGTATAATTTTCTTAGCTTGAAAAAGCAAACACCGCCGATTGCTAGTAACAATCAACGGTGTTATTTCAAACCAAAAGCGTGTTGTAGCACGTTCTAGCTGGAAACTTTATTGTGCTACATCTCGCCTATTTAATCAATATGGAGAAATGCACAATGAACGAAAATTTACAAAATAATCCCCGTCAGATTCGCGGTCTCGACATCGCCAACCGCTACACCATTAAACAAGAAAACGAACTGTGGCTTGTTCCGTCAAGTTCGGGTAAAAGCAACCGCTACAAAGTTGATTTGGCTAAACAAAATTGCACTTGCCCCGATTACGAAATCAGACGGCAGAAATGCAAACACATTTTCGCGGTTGAATACAAGTTTGAGCAGGAATTTATCGCCGAACTCGACACTTTGGAAATTGCCAAAATTGCTAAAGTTCGCAAAACTTACAAGCAAGATTGGACGGCTTACAACACCGCACAGACAACCGAAAAAACACAATTTCAGGAATTACTTTCGACGCTCTGCAAAGGCGTAGGCTGTCCGTCGCAAGCGAACGGCAGACCGCGCAAACCGCTTGAAGATATTTTATTCGCCTGTGCGTTCAAAGTTTATTCGACATTTTCAGGTCGCCGATTTTCAACCGATCTGAAAGAAGCACACGCCAAAGGATTGATTGCCGAACTTCCGCACTATAACAGTATGTTTCGATATTTTGGCGATGAAATGCTCACGCCGTATCTACAAATGTTAATTGAAGAAAGTTCGTTGCCGTTATCCGCGCTCGAAAAAACTTTCTCAATTGACGCGAGCGGACTTTCGACAACGAACGGTTTCACTTGGCTTCACGCCAAACACACCGAACCCCGATTGATTGAAAAGAAAGACTGGTTGAAAATTCATTGTTGCGTCGGCAATTTAACCAACGTCGTAACGGCGGTTGAAGTAACGGAAAAATACGATCACGACACTAATCAATTCAAAACTTTAGTAGAACAAACTGCTACGAATTTTGTAATGTCGGAAGTTTCGGCAGATGCCGCTTATCTCTCGAAAGATAATCTGCAAACGGCGGTTGATAACGGCGCATACCCTTACATTGCTTGGAAATCAAACAGTCGCGCAACCGATAAGCCGAACAATGAACTTTGGAATAAGATGTTTCATTATTACGCACTGAACAAAGAGAAATTTCTTGAACGGTATCATCAGAGAAGTAATTCGGAAACCTGCTTTTCGATGATAAAAGCAAAATTCAGCGATAGATTGAGAAGCAAAAGCAGAACGGCGCAAATCAACGAATCGTTATGCAAAATCCTGTGCCATAACCTTTGCTGTTTGATACAATCAATTTTCGAGTTCGGCTTGAAGCCGGAATTTTGGCGGGAAATCTAATCTTGCCTCAAAACTGTTTAAGGTTGCCTCAAAAGTCTGTGGAATTTACGGCTTTTGAGGCAAAGCCTTCCTTTAGTTATTTTATCTCGAAATAGTGAACCGCAACCGTTGAAACTCTTCAAATAAATTTTCAATTCTCGTATTGATTGCCGATAACTTTCATATTAAATTTGCCGAACTAAATTTGGTAGAATATCGTAGAAAACCAAAACAATGGCAAAGAAAAAATTCGATACCAATCCGTTAGACCCGACGTTTCCCGATAGAATTCGTGAGGCGGAAACTGCCGCTTTGCCGAAAAACGAGTATGAAACTCGTGAACTTGCGCCGCCTTCGATCACCGAAGAGCAGACGCGGCGGTTTGATAATCAGGAATTCAATAATTACAAATCGCCCTTTGACGGGCAAAATATTCCCGCCAATTTCAAAACTACGCAATTTGCCAACGTCAACGACGCAAATTCGCGCAAGATTTCCAAAATTGGTTTGCCGGAAAATGTTTTAACCGCACTGCCGTATATTCCTTTTTATGTCGGCTTAATTGCCGGATTGATTATTCTGCTTTTGGTTCCGAAAAGCGAAACAAAAGCGCGATTTCACGCTGCCCAGGGACTGGCGGCGCACATCGGAATTTTGATTGTCAGCGCGATTTTGAGCAGTATCGGCAACGTCACGGATTTGGCTTATGCAGGCGGCAAGGTTTTCACGCTCGTAACGACCATTATGCTGATTATCTTCGCCGTCAAATCTTTTCGAGGCAAACCGATTCATATCGAATCGGTTGATTCTCTCACCGAATGGCTCGAAGAAAAAATCAAACCGCAAAAGTAATTTTCAAGCCTTTTACTCGGAAATCTTGAGCAGATTCAAAAGCATCGTCTGAATGTTTTCGGATAATTTTCCCGAATAATTTCCGACTTTCAATTGCACGTTTTTAGCGTTGGCGATTTTAGTCAGAACGCTTCTTTTGATGTCGTAAACCAGGATTTCCTTGACCGAAAAATCGTTTTGCCGTGCGCCGCGTTTGGCTTTTCCGACAACGATTTTTTGATTGTCCGCCGTGACGGTCAAGTCGTTGAACTTCAGAAATTTAAAATCTCCGGTTTCTGATTCGATGCTGGCAAGATAGAAAGATTCCCTGCCTTTAACGGCACCGTCTCTGTAGATGTATGCAATGCCGATGCCGACCGCCTGACTTCCGTCTTTATCGGCGATTTCTATTTTCAAAAGCGGCGTGCCGACGACACCGATTTTTGAAACCGGATTGTAACCGACCATCAAACCGCCGACGTTTGAGACGTTTTCCGGTAATTTGCCGAATTCCTGTGCCGATCCCGCCCATAATTGCGATTCGCTGTTCAGTTGCCGACGAATGACGGGTTTCGGTTTCGCCGAAGTTGACTCCGCCATTTTTCCGGCTTCGGCAGCGGCTTTCTCCGAAGCGATGCGTTCCTGCCGCCGCTGATTTTCCAAGGCTTCGGCGCGAATTTCCCACGACGGTTTCAAATCGGCGATTGACCAAACGCCGATTTTTTCGTTTTTCGCCTGCACTTCGTTGTTTTGATAAATGACGCTTTCGCTCCTGTCCTGCGCGCCTTTTTGCAAAACGGCATACCACGCCGCGCCGTCCCGAATCATCTGCTGGCTGACATCAACGCCGTTCAAAAGAAGCTGTCCGATGGTTTTGGTTTGCGATAACCCACGCGCCCGAAACTCGATTTTTTTATCGAGAACGAGAGCCTGCAAATGGTCTTTGGCGATCTGGTGAAGAGGCTGGGCGGCTTCGGGGACTTCGATATATTGCAGCTCTGCCGTTAATTTACTGCTGTTGGAAGTTTGAATAATAACCGTTTTGCCGTCGAGAATCTCGACGACGATGCCGCCGACTCTGGTTTGAGCGAACGCCGCGTTGGAAGAAATCAGCGTCAGAATCGCTAAAAAAATCAAGTTTATTTTTTTCATATTGATAATTTATCGAGCGTCCAAATCGTATTCGCGCAAACGGCGATATAAGGTTGAAGATGAAATGCCGAGCAGTTCCGCCGTTTTGCCGCGATGCCAGCCGGTTTGTTCCAGAGCGCGGAGAATCTGTTGTTTTTCGACTTCGTGGAGAGCCGTCGGCGTGGTTGCGTTTTGAAAAGAGTTCGTGCCGTTTTCTTTTGACGGATTGTGATAGCTGACCGAAACGCTCGGCTCACTGGTTTGATAAACGACTTCGGGCGGCAGTTCGCGGGTCGTGATCCTGCCGTTATCAGCCAACAAAATCGCCCGTTCCAGACAGTTGCGAAGCTGCCTCACGTTGCCCGTCCAGCTAAAAGCGTTTAACGCTTCGACGGCGGTCGGCGCGAGTTCCGGCGCGTTGATGCCGGCCATTTTGTTTAGGATGTAACGCGTCAGCGGTTCGATGTCTTCGCGGCGTTGGCGAAGCGGCGGAATGTGAATCTCGAAACTGTTGATGCGGTAAAGCAGATCGGCGCGGAAAAGTCCTTCCGCCAGAGCTTGCGCCGGAATGCGGTTGGTGGCGGCGATCAAACGCACGTCAACTTCGACCTTTTTCACGCCGCCGACGCGGAAAAACGAGCGCGTTTCCAACGCGCGAAGCAGTTTCGACTGCAATTGCGAAGGCATTTCCATCACTTCGTCGAGAAAAATCGTGCCGCCGTCGGCAATTTCAAAAAGTCCGAGTTTGCGGTTCCGCGCCCCGGAAAACGCGCCGGCTTCGTGTCCGAAAAGTTCCGATTCGAGCAGCGAATCCTGCAACGCCGCGCAGTTTAAATCAATAAAAGTTTTATCGTTGCGGCGCGAAAGCCGGTGAATCGCCTGCGCGATCAGCTCTTTGCCGGTTCCCGATTCGCCCGTGATTAAAACCGATGTGTCGGACGGCGCGACGCGCTGAACAAGGCGCAAAACTTCCTTCATCTGCGCCGACTCGCCGATGATTTCCGGCATACTCTGATTTGAGCGTTCGAGTTGGGCGCGCAGTCTCTGGTTGTCAATTTTGAGTTTCTGCTTTTCGGCAGACTGTTTGACCAACGCGCCGAGTTCGGTGATGCGGTAAGGTTTAGTCAAATAATCGTAGGCTCCGAGTTTCATCGCCTCGATTGCCGATTCGACCGTCGCTTGTCCGGTCAGCATAATCACTTCCGGCGGATTCGCGCTTTTTTCGCGCATTCGCCGCAAAAGTCCGATGCCGTCCAGACGCGGCATATTGATGTCGCACAAAATCACGTCAAAATCCTGCTTCTCCAGAAACGCCCACGCCGCTTCACCATCTGAAGCCGTCTCAACTTCGTGTCCCTGCCGCGTCATTTCCTTCTGCACGACGAGGCGCAGATTATTTTCGTCGTCAACTACCAGGAGTTTTGCCATATTTTTTTAGTCTGGAGAGTCTGGAGAGTTCAGAGAGCCTAGAGAGTTCAGAAAGTCAAAA
>JAYVGL010000228.1:0-2829 GCA_043772175.1 Pyrinomonadaceae bacterium
CATCGCCACGCGCATCGGCGGCATTCCCGAAGTTGTCACCGACGGCGAAACCGGATTTTTAAGCAGCATCGGCGACACGGAAAAAATGGCGGACGACGCGCTGAAATTCGTCAGAGACGACAAGATGCGCCGCACCTTCGGTTTGCGCGGGCGCGAACTCGCCATCTCGCGCTACAGTTCGGAGAAAATCATTCCGCAGTATATTAGTTTTTACGAGAAAATTTTATACGCGAGACAATCAATTCAAGCGAATTAGCACCATTGCTTTTGCAAAGATACAAAGCGGCAAACGCCGCAAAGAACGTCGCCGATGTTCAATCGCTGCCGATCTACAGCGGTCTGGCGAAATGACCGCGTATCAACAATCTCAATCCGAAATACGTCGAACTAGCGCAAGTATTTGAAGAGGAAGAAGTCGAATTTGCAGAAGCTGTAAAACTCGTTTCAACGATGCAAGGATTTTTCCGCCGCGAAGTCGCCAATGAAACCGCGTATTTCAGCGTCAAAGTTCCGAAGGACGCGAAAGCGACCGAACCTTTTTGGCTGGAAAATCCGCGCCGAGGCGAATTGTTCGATAACGCGAGGCGGCGATAATTTAATCGAACCGTTTCAAAAGCCTTTGATTTCCGCCGAAATAAAAATCGAGATTGACGGAACGGAAATCACTCTCAACCAACCGGTCGAATATCGTTTCGCCGCCGACGTTTGCGGCGAAGTGCGGCGCGAGTTGAAAGTCGTGCCGAAACTTTCTTTGACTTTCGACCAAAATTTATTGGTTGTTCCGAACAGCGGAAAACAGCAAATTCGGCAAATGAGTTTAAGCGTGGTGAATAATTCTTCGACGGAAGCAACCGGCGAAGCAAAATTAGATTTGCCGAAAGAGTTGAAAGTTTCGCTGACTTCGACGAGTTTCAATCTCAGAAAGAAAGGCGAAAAAGCCTCGCTTTCTTGCAGTTACGCTTTTTTCCGCCAACTGCCCGCCGAAGTTCCGGGTGCTTACCGGATTTTCGCTAACTTATTGAGTTTAAAGTAGTGGCAATTTTGTCTTCCGATTTGGTATGATGACTCAGGACATCGCCAACCGCACGTTCAAATTCCCGTCATTTTCGAGGTATCCGATTTATGAAAAACCATCTTTTGAAGTTCGCTTTTTTTTCGGCGGCAATTTTTATCCTGAGTCTTGCTGCCATTTCGACTTTTTCACAAAACGTCAAACCCGAACTAATGGTCGCCGGATTTCGGCTCGGTAACGAAGACGCGACAAAAGCCAAACTGCAAGGCTATTCGCCGCGCTACGATAATGAAGCTAATCAACCGAAGTATTTTTTCTACAACGAATACGGAACGCAGGTGATGACGATTACTTGTTATTCGAAAGAACGTCCGTTTTTAGTGGTCGGCATCGAAGTTTTCGCGGTCGGCGAGTCTTACCAAAACAAGCACTTCCAGATGAAAGGCGTGAACGCTTTCGTCAGCGAATCGGGTTTTTATATCGGCGAAAAACCGTCGGCAAAGTCGCTGATTTTCGCCGTTCCGAACGTAACCGGCGCAAAGGACGTAATTAAAAAACTCGGCGCACCGGAGGGTGACGAGAAAACCGATAAGAATGTGCGGATGCTGCGTTATCGGTTGAGCGAAATTAAAGAATTAACGGCGACAATCGGCGGCGTAAACTTCGGCACATATACGGCGCAGTTTCGTTTCGTCAAAAATCGTCTGCGCCGTTTCAGCGTTGCCGTCGAAGCTAACACGGCAAAAAAATTATAAGCCTTTTACGCCTTGAAATTCTTCTTCAATTTCTGCCAGACTTCAAAATATTCGTGCTGCAATTCCGACGTTTCCATCGCGTATTTCGTCGGGCGAATAACGTAGCGCGACTCGAACATAAACGCCATCGTTCCCGAAAGTTTGACGGGTTTCAGATCGGCGTTCGAGGCTTTCTCAAACGCTTCCAAATCGGGTCCGTGCGCCGACATTTGATTGTGCAGACTCGCGCCGCCCGCCACGAAACCTTCTTCTTTCGCATCATACCGCCCGAAACATAAGCCCATAAACTCCGACATAATGTTGCGGTGAAACCACGGCGGACGAAACGTATTTTCCTGCACGAGCCAGCGGTCGGGGAAAATCACAAAGTCGCAGTTCGCCGTGCCGATTTCCGGCGAAGGCGAAGTTAAAACCGTGAAAATACTCGGGTCGGGATGATCGAATGAAATCGAACCAATCGTATTAAACCGCCGCAAATCGTATTTGTAGGGCGCGTAGTTTCCGTGCCACGCGACGACATCAAGCGGCGAATGGTCAATCCGACACGACCACAAATTCCCGCCGAACTTCGCCGTCAATTCGTAATCGCCGTCTAAATCTTCAAACCACGCGAAGGGCGTTTCAAAATCACGCGGATTCGCCAAACCGTTCGCGCCAATCGGACCCAAATCCGGCAGCCGAAACTGCTGTCCGTAGTTTTCGCAAATGTAACCGCGAGCCTCGCCGTCCGGCAGTTCGACGCGAAACTTTAAGCCGCGCGGAATGACGCAAATTTCGCCCGAACTGATTTCGATAATTCCGAGTTCCGTCAAAAAACGCAGCCGATTTTTCTCCGCGACGACGAGCATTTCGCCGTCCGCATTGTAGAAAAATCTGTCCGTCATATTTTTGTTGCAGGCGAAAATATGAACCGCAATGCCGACTTGCGAATACGAATCACCGTTTCCGGCAAACGTCGTAATGCCGTCAATAAAATCAGCCGCGTTTTCCGGCATCGCCAAAGGATTCCAGCGCAGTTGATTCGGCGTGGTTTCAATCTCGTCAAACTTTGAAACGAGCCGC
>JAYVGL010000229.1:0-3162 GCA_043772175.1 Pyrinomonadaceae bacterium
CGTGCCGCTGCCGACAATCTGCGGAACGCGGTTCGATTCGGTGTAAAGCGTCGGGCGATTAAATTGTCCGGTTCCCGTCGCCACCCGCGAATCGGTCAGCGGACGCTTCAAAAATGCTGCAAGATCGGCTTTTTGCTGATTCGATAAGTTGCGCGGACGAACTCGCGGGTCTTTATTGGGCGCGGTAAAATCGCCGCCGCGATTGTAAAATTCGACGACTTCTTCGAGCGTCGCAAAACGCCCGTTATGAAAATACGGCGCACGCAGTTCGACGTTTCGCAGACTCGGCGTGCGAAATTCGCCAAGGTTTTGCGGGTCGCCCGTCACCTGAAATCGTCCCGTGTCTTCATTCGTCGGGCGCAAGCCGATGTAGTGAAACTGGTTATCGCTGAACAAGGCTCCGGCGTGACAGGCGTTGCACTGCGCCTGATTAAAAACTCCCTGTCCGCGCTGTTCCTGCGCCGTCAGCGCAGCGATGCCGGAGACGGAAGCGTCAAAAGGCGTGCGGTCGGAATAAAGTGTGCGCTCGAACGTGGCAATCGCCATCGCAATTCGCGCCGGTGTCACTTCGCTCGTGCCGAATGCTTCTTCAAAAAGTTCCGGGTAACTGCGTCCGCCGATCCATAAATTTAACGCCGCCGGGACGTTCGGCGAAATCGCCATTGGTTTGGAAATCGTCACGCGCGAAGCGACATCAGTCCAGTTGCGCCCGCCGTGCGCCATCTCCGAAGAATTAATCACCGGTCCGATGACCTGACTTTCGAGAGCCGCACCGTTTTGCAAAATAACCGCACCGGTGATCGGGTCGGTAAAAGTTCCGCCGGCGCGTCCGTCCCAGAACAGCGAATTTGAAAAGCCGGCATCAACGTAGGATTTCGCTTTGCGATTCGTAACCTGTTCCCTGAAACCGAACGCGGATGCCCAATTATAAGTGCCGTCCGCGTTATTGCTGATGACACCCGGCGAGCCGAAAACGTCGTCGGCGGTGCCGAATGAATTGTCCGCCCCCGGATGCGTCGCCCGCAGACTGTTGCCGATTGAGCGCGAATCAGAACCGCCGTTTTGGGCGAAATGACAAGTTCCGCACGATACCGTCCGGGTCGAAGAAAGCTGTTCGTCCCAGAAAAGCGTTTTGCCGAGAAAACTTTTCGTCGCCGTCACCGGATTTCCCGGCGGCGCGGGCGGCGGCGGATTCAAAGCACCTGCGCCGTTGTTGCCGACGGCGCGAAGTCCGGTGTCCGGTTGGCTGAGACTGCTGACGACGCTTCCGTTTTCCGCCTGCACCCAATAAAAAAACGTCTGTCCGGCAGCAGCGTTTGCGTCGAAAAAATTGTCACCGGCAGTCGTGCCGAGATTCGTCGCCGTCGCGCCGTCATTCGTCGTATTGCGGAAAATCCGGTAACTCGTCGCGCCGCGCATCGTGTCCCACGTCAAACCGACTTTCGTCGAATAACTGCCGTCCGACGCGACCACGCCGGTCGGCGCGGAAGGCGCGTTGCCTGTCTGCCCGCGCACCACCGGCGACGGCAGCAGATTGCTGTAAAAAACCAAAACAGGCAGAAGAAACAAACAGATGACGAGTAGCTTTATTCGTTGCATAATTTTTGAAGTTGCTGATGATTGCTCAAGTTGATTCGATTGTCCGCTCTTTAGCGAAAATAATTTTTCAAAAATGCTTAAAGGCGTTTCGCAGATAATTTCGCGCTCTGAACAATCGCGTTTTGACGTTGCTCGGCGACCAGCCGACGAGTTTGGCGACTTCCTCAACCGATAAATCTTCGCCGTAAAAAAGCGTTAACGCCAGCCGGTCGGACGCTTCGAGTTTTGACAGTAACTTTTCCGCCAGATCGCGGTTTATCAAAAAGTTTTCCGCGCTTTCCGTATCGCTTCGGGCGACGCGCTCTAAAATTTCGGTTTCCTCATCGCTCAAATCGGCAAAGCGATTTTCCGGGCGACGCTTTCGGCGGCGCAGTTCGTCATAACAGACATTAATCGTCGCTTTTGAAAGCCACGCTGCAAAAGCCGCTTCCTGTCCGCCGCGAAAATCTTTCAGCGAAAAATAGACTTTCGTAAAACTCTGCTGAACCAGTTCCTCGATTTCCTCGCGCCGGTAAAAAAAGCGGCTGACCAGATGCGCGACCAACCGCCGGTAACGCTCGAAAATCAGCGCGAACGCCGTTTCATCGCCGGCGAGAACGGCTTTGACCAGTGCTTCGTCGGTTTGCACTGTCGCCGTTTGGCGTTCGTCAGCGTCGGTCAAAAATTGCGGCTGGCTGATAACCTGCTCCATTTGTTCGGTGTTTTGTGTCATCAGCGCGGATTTCGGTCGTGTTCGATTCGATAATCAGTCGGCACAATGAACAGTTCGCGCGGCGGTTCACTGCGTCTAATGTTAGTCAGGCGGAAAATATGTTCGCCGCTCAACGGATCAATCTGCCGGGTCATTATGACGGTCTGCAATTCGTCGGAATACCATCTCTCGGTGACGATTTGCAGCGGTTTGTCGTTGCCGATTCTGCCCTTCGGGATCTCGATGATCGTCTTCGTGCCTTCGACGTTAATGCCTTCCAAAATCTTTTTACCGAGCAATTCGATTTTTGCCGCTTCCGCTTCAAAAGGCGGTTTCGGCGGACGATTGCCGCCCGACAAAAGAATGCGGCGCACGGTCTTGCGGTTTGGGTCGAGAAAATATTGTGTGCCTTCGTTCGCGTCGGTAATAAAAATCAATTTCTGAGCGTCGTCGCCGAGACTGAATCCGCCGACGGTTTCGAGCGGCTGTTCGCGCCGCGTGCGACCTGCGCCGTCACGGTAAATCGCGCCTTTGCTTTGCGTCGCCGCCGTCGAACCGTCAAACAACCGGCGCGTATTTTCCAACACTGTTTCAGCGGAAAAGGGCGCGTTTTTTACTAATTTGTCGCCAAACCGCATTTCCGCGCCGAGGAATTCGACGTTCGGCGGCGGCTGAAATCCCGCACCTTTTCCGGGCGGCGGCGGCTCGAAACCCTGATCCTTTTTCATCGCTTCGGCTTCGTCACGGCTGATTGCGCCGTCGCCGTCGGCATCCGACAGCGCAAAATGGCGGCGCACGTTTTCGTCAAACTCGGCACGGCTCACTTTGCCGTCACGGTTTTCGTCGCGCATCATAAACGGCGGAATTCGCGG
>JAYVGL010000230.1:0-5280 GCA_043772175.1 Pyrinomonadaceae bacterium
TTCGTCGGAAAGTTTCTCGACATTGGCTTTCAGCGCGTCTTTTTCCTTCGACAAATCCTTCTTCGCCGAAATTGGATATTTCGCCTGAACCGGTTTCGACTCATCCTTCAACGCCGGATAACGCATTCCCGCGTAAGCCGGAACGCTGTCGGCAATCGCTTTAAAAACCATCGTCGCCGAAAGATTATAACCGAAATCAACGCCCATTTCTCTGGCGATCATCGAAGTTATCATCCAATCGGCTTTCGCCTGATTGAACGGCTCGATTGCCTGTCGAACGCGCTGGACAAAACCTGTATTGTTCGTGTAAGTTCCGTCCATTTCCGCAAAACTCGCGGCGGGCAAAACGACATCGGCGTAACCGGTCGTCGCGGTTTCAAAAAGTTCCTGCACGACGACAAAATCTTTATTCGCCAACAGTTTTGCATCATCTTCCTGCAAACTCCCGGCAATTAACAACGATTTCGAGTTTTTCAAAACTTCTGCCAACGGCTTCCTGTCTGCCGTCATATCGTGCGCCCCGACCGAATTATTATAGAGCGGCAGCGGATGAAGCAGCGCGGCGCATTTGTCGGAAGAGAAATTGCCGACCGCATCGGCGAGAACCGTTTGCGTTTCGATTGATAAATCGCCGCCGAACATCACGACGAAATCGCCGTCGGTTTCCTTAATCGTCTTTTGCAAATCTTCAAATTCTTTCGCTTCGATGCCGAGCTTTTTCGCCGTCGAATCGTTGAGTGAATTGTCGGCGAAAGCTAGCGCGAAAGCGTCAAGCGAACCTTTGTTGACGTGAATAAACTGCGTCGCCTGCGCCGTCAGACGAATCGGCGTGTCGTGAACGATAATAAATTTTGCGCCGTCGTTGCGAACCGCCTGACGAATCTGTTTCGCTGTAAAAGTCTGTTCTTCTTCCGGTTCGCCGCCGATTAGAAGAATCGTTTTCGCCTTACGAATTTCTTTGTGCGTTGCCAGCGGAGCCGACAAATTATCGAAAAACGCCGACAAATCGTATTTATCGGAAATCGCGTAGTTGTCCGAACCCGCAACTTCTTTGGCAAATCGCTTGAGTGTGAAAATTGATTCGTTAGTCAAACGCGCCGTAGCGACAACCCCAACATTGTTTCCGCTTTCCTTGAATTTATTGGCGACGAAACGAACTGCCTCATCCCAAGTCGAAGGAATTAATTTGCCGCCTTTTTTATATCGAATCAAAGGCGTTTTGATGCGGTCGCCGTGATTGACAAATTCGTGCGCGAATCTGGCTTTAACATCAAGAAATTCGCCGTTCAAACCGTCAACGTAACGGTCGCGGGCGACGATTCGATGCACGACTCCGCCGCGCGAACCAATCGAAAGCTGCATTCCGTCCGAAGAATAAGTATCGGTCGTAATCGTTTGGTCTAGTTCCCAGGGACGAGTTTCGTGCCGATAAACGCCGTCTAAAAGCGTCCCCGTCGGGCAAACTTCGATACAATTTCCGCACTGCGAACAGCCGAGCCAGCCGCCGTAAGTTCCGATCACCGTGTTCGCGCCGCGATTTCCGGCTTCGATGGCATCTTCGCCCATCCATTCGTCGCAAACTCTCGTGCAGCGTTTGCAGACGATACAGCGTTGCGGGTCATTGGCGACCATCGGCGATAAAAATTTCTCCGGCGTGACGTTTTTCTTTTCGACAAAGCGTTCTTCGACATCGCCCCAATCGAAAATCATTTCCTGCAATTCGCATTCACCGCCGCGATCACAAACCGGACAATCGAGCGGATGGTTGGCAAGCAAAAACTCGCCCATCGCCCTTTGCGCCTTTTCGATTTCCGCGCTCTGCGTCGTCACATTCATCCCGTCCGTACAGGTAATCGTGCAGGAAGTCTGGAGTTTCGGCATTTTTTCAATGCGAACCAGACACATCCGGCACGAAGCCTGCAAAGCGAGGTCTTGATAATAACAAAACGACGGAATGTTAAAGGCTTGCTCACGGCAGACATCAATCAGCCGCGCGCCTTTTTCGGTTTCAAATTCCTGCCCGTTAATCGTAACTTTGATAAGTTCTGTTGACATTTATTTCTATTAAAAATCAATTACGCCGAAGCGCTGACCGCCAACGGTCTGGCTAAATTTTCCGAATCTGTTTTAGAGAAACGAAGTGAACTATACGGAAGATAATCTCTGTTATTTACCGCCGAAGCGTGAACCGAATTATCCAAATCACCTGAATTGTTGCTGTCGCGCAGAGAACTGCGATATTTTCGTTTTCTCTTTTTCGTCCGAATCAGTTTGTTTCTGGTTTTTTTCTGCGGCGACGGCAAAATCGTCGTATCAATCCAGATAACTTCGTCGGGATTGATCGCGTCTTCATCTTTAACGCTAGATTTTACACCGCGCCCGGACATTCTCCACGCCGTGCCGGACGCGCCGCCCAAATCCGAGACGGTGCTGCCGAGTATCGGCAATTTCTGTAACAACGCTTTGCCGGCGTTGCCGTTGATTGCGCCGTAGGCTTCAAAAGCCGGAAAGTCGTCATACGCTAAGTTGGCGGTGATTTCCCGGCGTTTCTCATCGAAAATTATTCCGCCTGAATAGTTTATATTGCCGAACAATCTGGCGGCGGACGAATTCGGAAGCGACGCTTCGCAGTTAATACTGAATTCGATTCTCAAAAAACCGCCCGTCCGAATTGTTGTTACTGCCGGAGTTATGAACATTCGGGAATTATCGCCCGGTTTTCGCCAGTTTTCCTTTCCAGTTGGAAAGTCATATTCGATTGTGTCATCACATTTGCTGTAACCATCAAAGGTGAAATATTTTTTCTGAAAACAACCTATCCCAATTTTGTTAATACAAGACTCGTTATAATCACGTTCAAAAACGCTAACTATGGCGTAAGTAGTCATTCTCGCTTTAGCCTTTTTGTCATTGCTAAAACCTCGATTATCAGTGCTGTAACCGTAATCATTGACGACACTTCTTTGCCAGTCCTGTTTAGTGTCGGGGTCTTGAGGGCTATAAGTTTCCATTCGCGCCGGATGCGGAACCATCGTTGCGCCGTTTCCATTCGGAACGGGGACAGTGTATATTTCGCCGTTTTTGAGCGAAACCTCTTGCGGAATGAATGCTTTGATCCAGAACTCAAACGTAATAAGCGGCGATTTACTCATACTTTAATTTCCTTATCTCAAGTTAAAAATTCTACTTCACGGTTCAAGAGGTTGAACATAGCCTTTCAAATCCTTATAAATATTTTTCTTCAAAAATTCAAAATAATGTTTAATCTTTTTGTCCTCTTCTTGATACTGCTCGAATGTTCCGACATAGAACATCGTATATGAATATTTTAATCCTTTGCAGTTATTATCAACTTTCTCATCAACGAAAACGCAGGGGATGTCGTAAGAACCACTACCAGAATCGTGGATTAGATTTTTTCTTTCGTCAGCGAAACCCTGAATTCTGACCGGCTGTTTTCCGTCGTCGAAATAAAATTCTATATAAGCATCAGAGTTGAACGGTGTAGAAGTAATCAATTTTCCGTCCGCCGGAACTTTGAAAGTGTAAATCAGCCCGTCAGCGGAAATCGGAATTTTCTCCGCGCCTTCGATTCCCGTGTAAACTCTCACCCATCCGTTATAGTTTTTAGGAATCAGATATTTGCAGGTTTTCGTCGCAAAAACCGAACAGGATAGTAAGTTGACAATAAAAACAAATGCCAATGCTTTCGGCAAATAGTTTAAATGACGTTTAGTTAAATTTACTTTCTTATTCATTATTGCAACTTTAATTTTGTTTTACGGTTGAAGAGGCTGAATATATTCTTTCAAATCTGCATAAAGATTTTTCTTCAAAAATTCAAAACGATCTTTTATCTTTTTATTTTCCTCTTGATACTGCTCGTATGTTCCGACATAAAATCGGTGGTAAGAGTATTCCAGTCTTTGACAATCATTGTCAGCTTTATCTTCAGCAAAAACACAGGAAGTACTATAAGAACCGCGTTTGTAGCCGTGAATCAGACTTTTCTCATCGCTGTCTGAAAGCGGAATTCTAATAATTTCTTTGTCGTTGTAATAGTAGAACTCCATTCCCGAATCAAAAGCAGTTGATGTCGAAGTAATCAATTTCCCATCTGCCGCCACCTCAAAGGTATAAATCAGCTTATTATCGGAAATCGGAGTCGCCGCCGTGTTTTTGATTCCTGTGTAAATTCTCACCCAACCGTTATAACTGTTAGGAATCAGATACTTACAAGTAGTCGCCGCAAAAACTGAACAAGAGAGCAAATTGAAAACGAAAAACAACGTCAAAACTTTTAACAAATAATCTGAATTTAATTTGAATACATTCAGCTTGTTCATAAATTTCAATGCCCCCGCGCACCTTTTTCGGTTTCAACTTCCTGCCCGTTAATCGTAACTTTGATAAGTTCCGACATCTCTAAATAATAAAACTAAAAATTATTCTTCTGTTTTAGTAGTGGTTTCTTTGGTTGTTGCCGCAGGCTTCTTTCTGCCTTGCGGACGAGTTTTGCCGAAACTTCCGGCGAAAATTTTACCTTTGCGTGTTCTTTTATCTCCTCTGCCCATTTTCTTCTTCCTCCTTAAAAATTAAAATTAGTGTGTTCCGTTACCGTTTGCCTTTGAAAATTTCTTCTGTTCTGTCAGATAAGGTTTAAAATCCTCTGGGAAACGCTTTATCGCGCCCTGAATCGCCCAAGCCGCCGCGTCGCCCAATGCACAAAATGATTTGCCTTCGATATTGTCGCACAAATCTAAAATCAACTGCGCGTCTTCCGGTCGCCCGCCGCCGTCGGCGATACGCGTGAAAATTTTGGTCAGCCAATCGGTTCCTTCGCGGCACGGCGTACACCAGCCGCACGATTCGTGTTTGTAAAATTCGGTTAAGTTTTTCGTCGAATCAACGATGTCTACCGTTTCGTCCATCACGATAAATCCGCCCGAACCGACCAACGAACCGGCGACGACCAAACCTTCGTAATCCATCGTAACCTTTTTGCCGATCACATCTTCCGCCCGCATCGCGTAAACGCTTGAGCCGCCGGGGATGACGGCTTTCAAATTATGCCCGTTGCGGATGCCGCCGCAGTCTTCCATTATGAACTTTTCCATATCGGCGTAACCCATCGGCAATTCATAAACGCCCGGTCTTTTAACGTGTCCCGAAACCGACCAGAGTTTCGTGCCGCCCGATTTTTCCGTTCCCAAAGCGTGCCACGCATCGCCGCCCATTTCGATAATTTGCGGAATCGCCGTTAAGGTTTCGACGTTGTTA
>JAYVGL010000231.1:0-16735 GCA_043772175.1 Pyrinomonadaceae bacterium
CGACACGATGATGCCGCCATACGTCATCATGCGCGCTTCCATGCCTTTGGCATTGGTGAGCGTATAAATGTCTACGGGCGTGCCGTCGGCAGTTTTTCCAAATGGTTGTTTCGTAATCATAGGTTTCTTCTGTGCTTGAGTTGTCAGGGCGAGCAGAGCCGCGATAATCAAGGCGAACGTCAGTTGTTTCATGCTTTTTCCTCGTAAGGTGAATAGACCGCGGATGACGCGGATACAGCGGATGGATAAGCAATACCTGTCATTCTGAACGGAGTGAAGAATCCAGTATGATTATCGTTGGTGGCCGTGCAGATAGATCCTTCGTTGCACTCAGGATGACCGGTTTCGCGGGTCTGTATTTTATCCGTGTTCATCCGGGTAATCAGCGGTAAAAACTCAGACCTTCTCCACGCTGACCTTGCCCAGCAGGCCAGCAGGGCGGAAAAGCAAAATGATGATGAGGATGGCGAAGGCGATGGCGTCCTTGTAGGTGGACCACTGGCTGCCGTTCACGAAGGTCTCGACGGTGCCGAGGAGCAAGCCGCCCAGCGCCGCGCCGGGAATGTTGCCGATGCCGCCGAGAACCGCCGCGACAAATGCTTTTAAGCCATACATCACGCCCATCAGCGGGTCAATTTTCGGATTATACTGCGCCGTTAGAACGCCGCCCGCCGCCGCCAGTGCCGACCCCAAAGCGAAGGTGAAGGCAATCACGAAATCCGTGTTGATGCCCATCAGTTTCGCCGAGTTCAGATTGAACGAAACCGCCCGCATCGCCTTGCCGATTTTCGTGTAGAAAATAATGTATTGCAGGACAATCATCAGGAAAATCGAAACGACGAAAATCAAAATTTGCGAAGTGGAAATCGTGGCGTTACCGAAAAGCGTGTGATTTTCATTTGAGATCAGCGGTGGAAACGAGCGCGGCTTCGGCTCAAAAAAGAATATGAAAAGATACTCGATAAGGAGCGACATTCCGATTGCCGTAATCAGCGTCGTCATTTTCGAGAACTTTCTCACCGGGCGATAAGCGAACCGCTCGATTGCCATTCCGAGCGCGGCAGCAATTGCCATCGCGCCGAGCAAGGTGACGGCAAAACCGAAAACCGACGGGTTGGCATCAAAGCCGAGGACTACGGCAATCATAAATCCGGCATACGCGCCGACCATATAGATGTCGCCGTGCGCGAAATTAATCAGACGCAAAATTCCGTAAACCATCGTGTAGCCGAGCGCAATGAGCGCGTAAACCGAGCCAATGGTCAAGCCGTTAATAAGCTGCTGAACGAAAGTATCCATAAGGTTGGAAGTTTGAGGTTTCAGGTTCAAGGTTTGTTCTTAACTTTGAACCTGAAACCTCGAACCTTGAACTTATTTATTGGCGTTCATTGAATTCGCATTTGAGTCTGAATTCATCGCGTTTGAGTTCATCGTATTCGACATCGTATTGGTGTTCGATGTCGAAGCGATTGGCGGAGTCATTCCTTCAGGATAAATCGTCTCCTTAAAGTCAAACTTGCTCGCCGAAGGATTGAGTTCCAGAACGACCGCCGATTTGACTGCATTGCGGCTTCCGTCAAGCGTGATTGTGCCGGTTACACCCGCGAAATTTTTGGTGGCGTTGATGGCATCTTTTAATTTCACGCTGTCGGTTCCGCCCGCGCGTTTGATCGCGTCAGCCAGAACTTTCGCCGAATCATACGCCAACGCCGCGAGCGAATCGGGTGCGACGTTGAATTTTGCCTGATAAGCCTTAACGAAATTTTGAATTTCCGGGGCGGGATTATCCGCCGAATAGTGATTGGAAATGTAGGCGGGTTTTAAGGCATCGCCGCCGAGTTTCCAGAGTTCCGGCGAATCCCAGCCGTCGCCGCCGAGCAGCGGCTGGTTCATTCCTAGTTCGCGGGCTTGTTTGGCGATGATGGCGACTTCACCGTAATAACCGGGAATGTAAATCACGTCCGGTTTTTGGTCGCGCATCTGTGTCAACTGCGCTTTGAAATCCTGGTCTTTCTGCGCGTAAGTTTTCTCATTGATAACCGTTCCGCCGAGTTTGGTGAATTCCTCTTTAAAGAATTGCGTTAAGCCTTTGCTATAATCCGAACTGTTATCGCCGAGAATTGCGGCGGTTTTCGCTTTCAAAGTATTTGCCGCAAATTTCGCCATCACCGAGCCTTGAAACGGATCAATAAAACAGACGCGCGAAATATAATCGCCGACTTGCGTTACTTTCGGATTGGTGGAAGACGGCGTAATCATCGGAATTTTCGCTTCCTGCGCGACCGGCGCGGCGGCGAGCGAATTAGACGAAGCGACCTCGCCGAGAACGGCGACAACTTTGTCTTGACTAACCAACTTGGAAATAACCGTTTTGGCTTTTTCGGGCGTTCCCTGATCGTCTTCAAAAATCATTTGAAGTTTTCTGCCGTTCACGCCGCCCGCCGCATTAACTTCGTCAAAAGCGAGTTGAATGCCGTTTTTAGTTGACTGCCCGAAACTCGAAGTCGCGCCCGTCGTATCGCCGTAAACGCCGATTTTAATATCGCCCGTTCCGTCGCCCGTCGAACCGTTTGTATTGACACCGCCTTTTTGGACGCACGCCGACGAAAGCAAAAAAGAGAAAATTAAAGCAAAAGCCAGAAAGAAATTTTTCATATCTACCTCAAAAATAAAGTTGATTGCGCTGAATTATTGTGTTCGCTCTGAATCGCCCGGTTTGTTACGCGGCTGATTAAGAAAAGTTTGAAATTTTAAGCATTGTAGCTGATTTTGAAAACAATTGCACGAAAAGGCATTATACTAATTTCAACGCTTAAGTCGAATGACGCAACGCTGAATTATTTTATGCAAACAGAAGAGAAAACTATATTTGCGCCCGAAACAGGCGATATGAACGCGGAGGATTTTCGCCGCGCCGGATACGAGATTATTGATTGGATCGCGGATTATTCCGCCAACATCGAACGGTTTCCCGTGCTTTCACAGATTGAGCCGAACTGGTTGAAAGACCGCCTGCCGAATTCCGCGCCGGAAAAAGGCGAAGATTTTGCAGACGTTTTAAAGGACGTTGACAAACTGATTCTGCCGAGCGTAACGCATTGGAATCATCCGAATTTTCACGGGCTTTTTTCGACTTCGACGAGCGCGGCGGGAATTTTCGGCGAGATGCTGTCCGCCGCGTTCGATATGAAAGCGATGCTCTGGCGCACTTCGCCGGCTTCGACCGAACTCGAACCCGTCGTGCTTGATTGGCTGCGGCAGATGATGAAACTGCCCGCCGAATTCAAAGGCTTGATTTACGATACCGCTTCGATTTCCACCTTACACGCGTTGGCGATGGCGCGGGAAAAGTTGAATCTGAGAATCCGCGAAGAAGGAATGAGCGGGCGCACCGATTTGCCTTTATTGAAAGTTTATTGTTCGGAACAAACGCATTCTTCGATTGACAAAGCCGTGATTCTCCTCGGACTCGGACAAAATTCGCTGGTCAAAATCGCGGCGAACGAACGCTTTGAAATGGATGCCGAAAAATTGCGCGAAGTAATTGCCGATGACAAAAGCGCGGGACATCTGCCGTTCTGCGTCGTGGCAACCATCGGCACAACTTCGACGACGAGCGTTGATCCGATTGAGAAAATAGCCGACATTTGCCAGAGAAACAACATTTTTCTCCACGTTGACGCGGCGTATGCCGGAAGCGCGGCGATTGTCCCGGAACTTCAACCGTATTTTGCGGGTTGGGAACGCGCCGATTCCATCGTCACGAATCCGCACAAATGGCTGTTCACGCCGTTTGATTTATCAATTTTATACGTCAAAGATTTGGATTTGCTGAAACAAACCTTTTCGCTCGTCGCCGAATATCTGAAAACAAACGAGATTGTTCAAAATCAGATGGATTACGGCATTCAACTCGGTCGCCGTTTCCGGTCGTTAAAGTTGTGGTTCGTGATGCGCTATTTCGGGCAGGAAGGTTTGATAAATCGGTTGCGCGAACATTGTCGGCTGGCGCGTTTGCTGGCGAATTGGGTTGACGATGCAGAGGATTTTGAGATGCTTGCGCCGGTTCCGTTCGCGCTCGTTTGCTTTCGGGCGTGTCCGAAAAACATTGACGATTTGGACGCTTTCAACGAAGAAATAATGAACGAAATCAACGCTTCCGGTGAAGCGTATCTGTCGCATACGAAATTGCACGGGAAGTTTGCGATTCGGCTTTCGATTGGCAGTATTCACGTTGAAGAACGGCATTTGCGGAAGGTTTGGGAATTGTTGAATGAGAAAACGAAAGAGGTTTCACGCAGAGGCGCGGAGGTCGCAGAGAGTTGACCGCTTTTTGCTAAAAGTCTGTGCCGCACGCCGAAAAAACATCGCCGTAAAACTAGAAACTCTCTGCGACCTCCGCGCCTCTCGCGTGAAATAATAAACTTATGAAGTTCATCAAAACATCAATCATCAGAGCATCGCCCGAAAAAGTTTTCGCGTTCCACGAATTGCCCGACGCGATTGAACGGCTCGTGCCGCCGTGGGAAAACGTGAAAATCATTCAGAAAGCCGACATCTCGAAAGTCGGTTCGCAGGCGATTCTCGAACAGAAAATCTTCGGCGTGGTGCCGTCGAGATGGGTCGCCGAACATACGAAATACGAGCCGCCGCATTTGTTTGAAGACGTGCAGATCTCGGGACCTTTTCATCGCTGGCGGCATCAACACATTATCGAACCGCACGAAGACGGCGCGATTCTGCGCGACGAAATCGAGTTCGAGCCGCCGCTGTGGATTTTCGGACAAATCGCCGCGCCGATTTTTATTACCCCGAAAATCGAAAAAATGTTTGCTTATCGCCACGAAGTTACGCGAAAATGGTGTGAGCAAGGAGAATAAAGTTATGCAAGTCGAAACACCTGTCGCTGATAGTGCTTTTTTCCCGATTATCCTGGATTTTCGGGAATTGACGGATAAAATCAGCGACGATAAATTCGAGAGTTTCTGCCGCCAAAATCCCGATGCCGAACTCGAAATGACCAAAGAAGGAGAACTCGTTATTATGCCGCCGACCGGAGGACGCACAGGAAATAGAAATTTCTCGTTGATTGTCGTATTTGGAAATTGGCTTGAAATAGGCAAAAAAGGAATCGGTTTCGATTCGTCAACCGTCTTCAAACTACCGAACGGCGCAAAGCGTTCGCCCGATTTAGCTTGGATTAAAAATGAAAGATGGGAAAACCTGACCGCTGAAGAACAGGAAAAATTTCCGCCGATTTGCCCCGATTTTGTGGTTGGACTTCGTTCAAAATCTGATTCGCTCAAGAATTTGCAAGACAAAATGAAAGAGCATATCGAAAACGGCGCGGCTTTGGGCTGGCTGATTGACCCTTTGGAAAAGAAGGTTCACGTTTATCGCCCGGATGCCGAAATTGAAATTCTGGACGATCCGAAACAGGTCAGCGGCGAACCGCTGCTCAAAGGGTTTGCTTTGAACGTCAGAAAACTTCGGTAGAAAATTATGTTGACACACATCGTTTGTTGGAAATATAAACCTGAAACGTCGCCCGAACAACGCGAAAATCATCGCGCCAAACTGCGAAATCTGCCGAACCTCGTTCCCGATATTTCAAGTTTCAGCGTCGGCGCGGACGTTCTGCGGCTTGATCGCTCGTTTGATACGGGTTTGGTCGCAACCTACGCCGACGAAGCCGCGCTGGAGGCTTACACGATTCACCCGGAACATCAAAAAGTTGTTGCCATCGGCAAAGAAATCGCCGAAAAAGTCGTGTCGGTTGATTTTCTCGGCGAGTGTTAAGCGGTGAGCGGTGAGCAGATTTTTGTTAATTGTTCACCGCTCATCGCTCACCGCTCACCGCTCACTATTTATGAGGCTCTGGAAGAAAATACTGCTGGTATTGCTCGCCGTCTTTTTGCTGGCGCAGATTCCGTTTGTTTACAATCGCTATCAATTCGGTCAGCTTCACGATAAAATCGCTAACCTTCAATCGCAGAAAATCGAAAACTCGAATCAAAATTTCAAAGATTATAAAGGAATCATTCACGTTCACACGGCAATCGGCGGACACAGCACGGGCGGTTTCGACGAACTGGTTGACGGCGCGGCGAAAAACAATCTCGATTTTGTCGTGATGACCGAACACACCGCGCCGCTCTACGATACTTCCGCGCTGACTTTGAAAGGCAGTATCGGCGGCGTTTTATTCGTTAACGGGCAGGAAGTCGAGACGGCGACCGACCGCTTTTTGCTGCTCGACGGCAGCCCAGACGCGGGCAAGATGAACCGCGTCGCGGCGAATGATTTTTTAAATACGATTCACGCGCAGAACAAACTCGCCTTTATCGCATATCCCGAAAAGCATCAGGATTGGAATGAAAACTTCGACGGCATCGAAGTTTTCTCGCTGAATACGAACGCCAAAAAAATGAATCCGCTGCTCGTTTTTTTTGACGCGCTCTGGTCTTATTATTCCTATCCCGAACTGGTTTTAGCCAAGTATTTCCAGCGTCCCGACGCTAATCTCCAAAAGTTCGACGAAGTTACGCAAAATCGAAAATCAACTTTAATCGCCGGAACGGACGCGCATTCAAATATCGGCTTTCATCTTTTGGGCGACGACGCGGGGAATAAAATCATCAACCTCAAAATTGACCGCTACGAAACGATTTTCCGCACGATGCGAAATCACGTCCTGATTGAAAAAGACCAGCCTTTGACGCAGGAGACGCTTCTCCAAGCCTTGAAAAACGGACGTTCATTCGTCGGTCTCGACGTTTTGAGCGATCCGTACGGATTCTCTTTCGCGGCGGAAAACGCCGTCGAATCAAAAACTATGGGCGATGAAATCGCTCTCGGCGAAAACTTGAATTTGAAAGTTTCCGCACCGCAAAACGCCCGCTTCGTCATTTTCAGAAACGGCGAAAAAATCGCCGAAGAAAGCGACGCGGCGCAAGTCAATTTTTCCGTCAAGGAAAAGGGAACTTACCGCGCCGAAGTTTACCTCGATGCGCTCGGCACACCGTTCGACAGAATGCCTTGGATAATTTCCAATCCGATTTACGTTCGGTGATTCGGAATGCAAGGTTCAAGATTCAGGATGCAAGATTCAGGATTTCAGTCTTCAATCTTGAACCTTGCATCCTGAATCCCGAATCCCAAACGGTAAGCCAACGATTTGATATTCTCCGACATCTTAAACTGCAAATCGGATTTACTGAATTATAAAGCGAAAAGACAATGAATAATTATAAAAAAGGGGTTTTCAAAATACTCGGTTTGGGTTTGTCAGCCGTGTTGATTTCGGTTGGCGGAGCGGCGGCGCAGCAAGTTCAGCGCACACCGTTCGATGTCAACGATTACAAGATGGACGTGCAGTTGCAGCCCGAAGAAAATAAGTTGAACGCGACGGTTGAGGTGCGCTTTACGCCGGAAGAAGATACGCGCACGGTTTCTTTTGAATTAAACGGTTCGCTGAAAATTGAAAGCATCACGCGGGTTAATAGTGCGTTCCCGTCGATTTCTGGGACGCGGACGATGACACCCAAAATCATTCCAGCTAAAACGCCGACTGCCGTCGTCGCCTCTTCGGCGACATCAAATCAAATTACCTTCGTGCAAGACCAGACGGGCGTTTCGGATTTAGGTCCGAGCGTACGGATAGATTTGGGCGATACGATTGTCAAAGGAACGCCGGTAACTCTGCGCTTCAAATACAGCGGCATTTTGGCGACGGCGGCGGGCGGACCGCTTTTGACGAAACGCTTGGCTTACGTCGGCGCGAAAGACGGTTATTTGTTGTATGCGGCGCGTTGGTTTCCATTCCATAATTACGCGGCGGACGCGGCGACTTCCGACGTTTCAATTTCCGTTCCGGGCGGCTTTCAAGTCGTCGGCTCAAGCGATCTGCCCGCGACGAACACGGGCGGCAAATATCGTTTCGTGCAGACGAAACCCGCGCTCGTCGGCAACCTCGCTTACGCCAAATACTCGACGAAAACTTTGCGTTTCGGCGAATACGAATTGCAGTTTTACACGCGAGTCGGCAACGACGCGCTCATCGCTTCCTACGGCGAAACTCTGGGTCGTGCGCTCGAATTTTATACGAAACAATTCGGCGAACCGCAGGGCGGCAAGCGTCTGCAAATCGTTCAGATTGACGACGAAAGTCTCGATTTTTACTCGACGCAGGGAACGATTTTTATGGCGAATCGGCTGTTCGAGCGAGGGCGCGAAATCACGCAGGAGCGACTTCAGCGTGAAGCGGCTCTCCAATGGTGGGGTTTGACGGTCGGGTTGAAATCTTTTGACGATGCCTGGATTTCGCAGGGTTTAGCGGAGTTCAGCGCGTTCGCTTTGCGCGAAAGCACTCTGTCGGGAGCGCAGCTTGAAAATCTGCGCCGCGAATTGCTGGAGAAATCTTTGACCTTCGAGCAGACCGCTTCGCTGTCGAGAACGCCCGCCAATTTAGACGATCAATCAACCGCTTATCAATACATAATGTATGGCAAAGGCGCGTCGGTTTTTCGCCTTTTGCGCGACACGCTCGGCGCGGAAAAGTTTAATCAGTTGCTGAGAACTTATTTGCAGCAGTATCGCGGCAAAAACGCTTCGATTGACGATTTTGAAAAATTGACGACGCAAATCGCCGGACAGCCGATGCGCTACTTTTTCGCCCGCTGGGTCGAAGGCACGGGCGTTCCCGAATTTACAGCCGATTATCAAATCATCCGCACACGCGGCGGCAAATTCGTCACGCGCGGCACGGTCAAACAAAACTACGACAATCTGCGTTTGCCCGTCGAACTGCAATTGAAAAGCGAAGGCGAAGGCGGTTTGAAAACCGTCACGGTTGACATCGAAGACGCGAGCGCTGATTTCAATATCGAATCGGAAGGCAAACCCATCGGAGTCATCATTGACCCGAATTTCAAACTTCTCAGAATCTCGCCCGATTTGCGCGTTTCTTCGATTGCGCGGCGCGGCATCGAACAATTCAAAGAAGGCAACTACGTCGAAGCGCAGCAGCAGTTTGAAGCGGCGTTGAAATTAGACCGCTCGAACTCTTGGATTTATTATCATCTCGGACTGCTTTTTTTAGAACAGCGCAACTACGATCTGGCGATTGATAATTTCAAGGCGACGCTTGGCGGAAATCTCAATCCGACGTGGCTGTCGGTCTGGTCGAATATCAAAATGGGCAACGCCTACGACGCGAAAGGCGACCGCGCTCGTGCGACCGCCGCCTATACTCGCGCTCAAAATTTGGGCGACGATTTCGACAACGCGCAGGAAGCCGCCAAGAAATATCAGGCGACACCGTTCGATCCGCGTGAAAAAACGAACACGACAGCGGCGAAATAAAGGTCGAAGGTTGAATGATAAAAAATGAAGAAGGCGAGTCTGAACGACTCGCCTTCTTCATTTTAAGTTTGCTAAAAGTTTAGAAATTCAATCTCAAAGCAAATTGAATCTGCCGGTTCGTTCCCAAACCGACCGTGCGCCCGACGGTTGAACGAACCTGCCCGAACGTGCTGCCCGCTTGTGCCTGTGTGAAAGCCTGTCCGGGTTGAACTATATTCGTCGAAGCGGGATTGATGGTGAAAATCGAAATTGGCACACCGTTCAGCGTAGTCGGAGTCGCCGTAGACGACGGCAACGCATTACTCAAAGTCGCTGAGGGATTAGCGAAGTTGGTGGTGTTGAAAAGATTAAAGATTTCCGTGCGAAATTGGATATTGGCGCGTTCAGTCAAACGAAACCGTTTGTTAACGGTCAAGTCGAACTGACGAAATTTCGGACCGATCAGGGCGTTGCGCGACAAATCGCCGAAAGTTCCGGGCGCGGGAGTGGCAAACGCCGCCGGATTGATGATGTTGCGGTCATTGTTCAAGTAGAACGATTGACCGGAAACGATATTCGGACGACGAATGTTGCGCGATGCGCCGCCGCCCGGCGTATTGACAATTGCAACGAATCCGATAGGCAGCGACGGCGCGTTAAAAGTTCCGTTCGGTAACTGTGCGCCATTCCCGACGGTCGGTAAGTTGGTAACAAAACCGTTCGCAACGGTCATCGTCGCCGTCGCGCTGGTATTGATAACACATCCAGCCGCTAGTTGACACTGCGCGACGACATCATTGCGGACAATGCCGACTTCAATCGGCAGACCGCTGCGGGCATTGATGATTCCGCCGATTTCGAGACCGCCGAGAAGGTAGTTGCCGACGCTGCCGAGATCGTATTGTTTGCCTTTGCCGAACGGCAGAGCGTATAAAGCACTGACGTTAAAGGTATGACGAACGTCAAAGTTGTTGGATCCGAAATCCGCTTGAAAATTGTCCAACTGCGCCGACGTGCGGGCTTCGTTTGAACCGGCGGAAGTTCCGCGACTGCTGGCGAAAGTGTATTGCGCGTTCATCGTCAAGCCGGTGCTGAACCGACGCGACAGCGAAGTTTGCAGAGCATTGTAGGTATCGCTGCCGCCGCTCGTTTTATAATCAATTTCGGCAAACGGGCGCAACGGATTTCCCGCGCCGTTCAAAATATCGAACTGACGAACCGTATTGACGGCAATCACCTGTCCGGCGGCGTTTGTGCGATTAATAACGCCGACACCCGCCGGTAAAGCCGTGCCGTTCAAGATGGTCGTGCTGCCCGGTAAAACTTTATTGGTAACGCTTCGCAGAAAAAGATTAGTTCCTTTGCGTCCGACGTAAGCGACCGTGCTGACGAGGTTATACGGCAATTCCTGCTGGTAGGAAACGCTGTATTGATAAACTCGTTCGGGAACCCGGTAGTTGGTGGCGTAAGCTCGCGGCTGATATTGACGATTAAGCGGATTGTTGATGAAATTGGCGGCAATCGCGGCGGCATCAGCGGTCGGATTGCCGGAGAAATTGGCAAACGCACCGCCGGTAACTGTTGACGAGATACGGTCGCTCTCAATCGGCTGAATCTGATCTTCGATTTGTCCCGGACCGTAGTAGATTCCAAAACCGCCGCGCAAGACGGTCTTGTTACCGCCGAAAAATCCGTTGCTGTCGGGAAGCGGCGAGTAAGTCAAAGCAACACGCGGACCGAAATTATTTTTGGACGATTTGTAAGCCTGCTCCTTCGGGTCTCGAAGTGTTCCGTTATCAATGTTGAATAAAATCTGCGCGTCGTTTTTCTCGCGCAAAGGCGTGTAGTATTCGTAGCGCAAACCATAGTTCAAAGTCAGATTCGGACGGATTTTCCATTCGTCCTGGGCGTAAGCGATGTAAAATTCTTCTTCTGCCGTGCGTCTGCCGCTCGCGCCGGTGAATGGGCTGGTCGCGCTCAAGTCGCCGAGATACTGGATCGAAGTCGGAGTTCCGGCTAAAAAAGCATTTAGGTTCGCAAAAACATACGTCGTGCCGCCCAAACGGTCGGTTTTCAAACGCAACATACGAAGTTCGCCGCCGATTTTGATGTTGTGATTGCTCTGCGTAAAATTCAAACTGTCAATAAAGCTGAGCGAATACGGCGTATAAGGCTGTCCACGCCCGTTAGTTGCGCTGTTGGCGCGAACCAATGAACCGGGAACGGAAATTCCGGCGGACTGTCCTTGTCCGGCAATCGTGTTGCTCGGCAGATTGGCGGTTGTGCCGGAGACGTTGATTGTAATGCCGTTGTATTCCGGACTTCCGGCAACGCCGTTAATCGTCGTGGTGGCGGCATTGTAACCTAAACGAAATTCGTTAACGAAGCGTTGATTGAAAATTCCCGTGTAGCCGAGAACAGCGTTTTGCGGTTTGGCAGTAATTAAAGTGCGCCGTCCCGAAACTCCTTCCGGTGAAGTGTCGTTGCCGTTGTCGCGGTTAAAGCGTGCGTAAAATGTATTGTTCGGATTGTAGTTATAATCCAATCGTCCGAAGAAAGCATTTTCATTCGTTTTCTGCGTGCTTTGCAGTTGAGCAATATCTAAATCAGGATTCGGCGAACCCGGGACAATAACTGCACTGGGCGAACGGAACCCGGCGAGGAAGGGGCGAACGGAAGCAACGGCGCGGGAAGCGGCGAAAGCTGAGGGAACGAGTTCGACCGAATTGACTCCGGCGCGAACGCGATAACCTTCGTAAGAGCCGAAGAAAAATAACTTATCTTTAATCAGACGACCGCCGAGGCTGCCGCCGAATTGGTTGAGGCGCAAAATACTTTTCGGAATTCCCGCCGTCGTGTTATCGAAAAAGTTACGGGCATCGAGTTTTTCGTTGCGGAAGTATTCAAACAGCGAACCGTGAAAATCGTTGGTTCCGGTTTTGGTAACGACGCTGATTTGTCCGCCGGTTCCCGTGCCGAATTCCGCCGGGAAATTATTTGAATCGGCGCGAAATTCCTGCACGTTTTCCAAACTCGATTGCAGACGAAACGGCGACGCGACCTCGCCGTTCAAATTGCCCGGCGAAGCGTCAATAATTCCCGTTCCTTCAACGCCGTCGTAGCGAATAATGTTTTGCTGGTTGGCGGCTCCCGAAAAACGGATGTCGCCAAAAGTTCCCGTGCCGCTGTTGACCGTGCCGGGAGCTTGCAGATAAAGCTGCGAAAGCTGACGACCGTTGAGCGGCAAATCCTGCACTTCGCGCTGGTTGACGGTCGCGCCGATCCGCGCCGAACTCGTGTCAATCGCCGCTTCGGACGAACCGACGACATCAACCGTCACGGTTTGTCCCTGCGCTGATAAGACAATCGGCAAATCGAGCTGCTGACCGACCGACAATTGAACATCAGTGATATTGGTTGGCGCGAAGTTTTGTCCGGTCGCCGAAACCGTGTAAACGGCGGCTTTCAGCGACGGCACGACGTAAAAGCCTTCTTCATTTGCCGTGGCTGTGCGAACTTCATTAGTGCCGACGTTTTTGACCGTTACCGTTGCGCCGGGGACTACCGCTCCGGTCGCGTCGGCGACTTGTCCGGCGATTCGTCCCTGCTCGGATTGAGCAAAAGAAGAAGTTCCCGTTATCGCTATTAAGAAGGCGCAAATGACGACGGATAAGATACCGTTCAGCCGTTTATTTTTTGATAGATTCATAGAAATTACCTCTAAAAAAGTTGATTTAATTGCTGCTAAATAGACTTCGGGCAAAAGCGGTCAATTAATTTCCGGTTAACGCTTTTGCAAAACAAAATTTGGATTTGGACTCAAGTAAGGAGATTAAAGAAAACGGGTTAAAGAATTGTGAATTTCACCTTAAATAAATGTTAACAAACTTGACCGGACGGATATTCTTGGAAAATTAACCTTTAACTTTTGGCGAACAATAGCGTAAAATAAAACGTAATTGATTTGAGTATTTTGAAAAGGAGTTTGCCGAAAAATATGAGATATAAAGTTGCCGAAGATTCACGACCGCAGATGACGCTTTTGCTGCTGGCGACCGCCGTCAGCATCGCTCTGTGGCTAGTTGCCCGCTACGCTTTTCCGTCGCTTAATTATCTGGTTTACCCGCTGCAGTTATTTGCGACTTTTATACACGAAGGAAGCCACGTTTTAGCGACCGTGCTGACGGGCAACACCGTGCAGAGTTTGACGGTTTCGCCGGACGCGAGCGGCGTGGTTTGGTCGGAATCAAGCGGCTGGTTTTCACAGCTTTTGATTTCGAGCGCGGGTTATTTAGGCACGACGGCTTTCGGAACGCTGTTGCTGGTCTGGATGCGCTATAACTATTCGTCGAGAACCGCACTTTATGTCGCGTCCGGTTTCATCGGCGTGATGACGATTGTTTTCGGACTTTTGATGCCGATCTGGAACGTCTTTTCGCTTCAGATAACTTTCGGCAGCGTCGTTTTTACGGTTTTGTCAGGCGCGGTTTTGACGGCTGTTCTGTTTGCGCTGGCGCGTTTCGCCGATACGAAATGGCTGAATTTCAGCCTCGCGTTTCTCGCCGTTCAATGCCTGCTCAACGCCTTGTTCAGTCTGGTTGATTTATTTTTCATCTCAACGATGACCGACGCGCGTTCCGATGCCTTGAATATGGCGAATGCGACCGGCATTCCTTCGCTGGTTTGGGTTGTTATCTGGATGGCGATTTCCGTGCTGATGATTTCGGTCGGTCTGCGTCTTTATGCCGTCAGCCAGAAAAAAGCCAATCACGACTTGCCGTTTGCAGATTAGGCGCGAAAAACTTTAACGGTAAAACGCAAAAAAGTCAGTCGGGCTAAAACTACGGCTGACTTTTTTGCATTCTTAATTCACCGACGAATGATTACTATGTCGAAAATAACTTTGCTTTGGCTGATTTTGGTTGCTTCGCTCGGTATAGCGGCGCAGGTTAAAACGATTCCGCCGCCGCGAATCGAAGCTCCATACTCCGAATCGCTGCAAGCCGTCGTTGTAGCAACGAAAAATTGGTCGGCGGTCAATGGCACGGCGCAGCGTTTCGAGCGCGAAAATATCAAATCGAATTGGAAAAAAATCGGGATGAGTTTTCCAGTCGTCGTCGGTAGAAATGGAATGGCGTGGAGCGACGGTTTGAACGAATTGCCGTCCGACACGGGCAGACTCTTGATGAAAACCGAAGGCGACGGCAAATCTCCGGCGGGAATTTTCAGTTTGACGGCGGCGTTCGGAACGGCTGAAAAAAGCAATCAGATCAAACTTCCTTATACGAGGTTAACCGAATATACCGAGTGCGTTGACGACGTAAAATCGTTTCATTACAACAAAATCGTCAATCGGATGCAGGTCGGCATTTATGATTGGAAATCGTCGGAAAAAATGCTCGAAGTCGGCGAGCAATACGATTTAGGCGTGTTCGTCGAGCATAATTTCGAGCGACAGAAAGGCGCGGGTTCTTGTATTTTTCTGCACGTCTGGAAAAACGAAACGAGCGGCACGGCGGGCTGCACGGCGATGGAACGCAAGAATGTCGAAACCGTTACGGCGTGGCTCGACCCGAACAAAAATCCCGTTTTAGTTCAATTTCCTGCCGATACTTACCGACAATTTCAAACAAAATGGAAACTCCCGAAATAAACACAACCTTACGCGATTTGCCGATTGGCGCACGCCTTCTGGTTCGCACGAAAACCGATTGGCGAACCGCCGTCGTTTCGCAATTCTACACGGAAAAAGCGACGCTTATCGTCTGTTCGCCGTCAGGCAGAACTTATCGTCTGCGCCGTCTGCTGGAAATGGAAATAACTTTCGACGGGAAAATTGCGATTCTGAAATGCGATGCGGAAGACGACTGGCGCGAGAATTTTTCGAGGTATGATGAGCGTTGGTAGATAAACAACCAACAAGCACATCAAAAAAATTAACAGGATGGACAGGATAATTAATTCAAAAAATATCCTGTCCATCCTGTTAATTTAAAGTGAATTCTAGTTCAAAATTTTTCGGTTCACGCCTAAAATCCGTCGGCTCGCGTTTTCCTGCACGAAGACGACGATTTTCAAGTTTTCGCGTTTCCAATTCGGCTGAATCTGCACAGCCGTTTCCATCTCAAAAGTTTTCTGTTCCGCCGAAAGGCTCCCGATTGAGTTGAGCGCGCGGACGACCGATGTGTGTTCGAGTCGTCTGCCCGAATTTTCGCCGCGTTTGACGTTCGACGCGAGATTATCTTCGGTAACGGCGAGAAAAACCGTTGCGTTTTCGTGCGCCGGAATGTTGGAGAGATTGATTCTAATTTTATCTCCAACTTCCTGCGAAATTTCGACGGTCGCTTTTTGATTTTTCGCCGCCTCCTGAATCGCTTTGTCCGTTTTGGCTTCGCTGCTGCCGACGAATTCGGTGCGACCGTCAACGACGATCTGCGGCGTGTAATTTGAGTCGAGCTTTAACGCCTGCGAATAAAGCTGCTGCCGCCGGCTGTAGAGCGGCGACGAGTATTCGTCCTTCCAGCCGAGCGAATTCCAATAATCAACGTGCAGAGCGAGCGTGATTATTTCGGCATCCGCGACCGGCTGAGTTTTTTCGATGCGCGACAGATTGACATCGGCGGGCGGACAGCTTGAACAGCCTTCGGATGTGAAAAGCTCGACGAGAACCGGCGTTTTTTTGCCGTCTTTCGGCGGTTGCGGCGCGGCGACCGTTTGATTTTTCGCCGTCTGCTGCGCGTCCGCAACGGTTTGAGTGCCGCGCAAACTCCAAGCGGCAATTCCTGCTAAAACTAATAAAATACCGAAAATTAAAAATCGTCTCATTTATAAAAACTCCCTGAAAATTATTATTGACCAACTCAACTTTATAATCCAGATTTTTCGATGCTTTATTCCCGTTTTGCGTCGCGCCGCTCATTTGATAAAATCAAACTTTTCGTCAAAGGTCGGGAATTTCATCTATGCAAACAGCCGCCAAACAACAGGAAGAAGCCATCGTCGTGCGCGGTGCGCGAACGCACAATCTCAAAAACATCTCGTTTTCATTGCCGTTTAATAAATTGACGGTCGTGACGGGCGTTTCCGGTTCGGGCAAATCGTCGCTCGCCTTCGACACGATTTACGCCGAAGGTCAGCGTCGTTACGTCGAATCGCTGTCGGCTTACGCCCGTCAATTTCTCGAACGAATGGACAAGCCCGACGTTGACGAAATCTTGGGAATCGCGCCCGCGATTGCGATTCGGCAGAAAAACACGACGCGCAATCCGCGCTCGACCGTCGCCACGCAAACGGAAATTTACGATTATCTGCGTCTGCTTTTCGCCCGCGTCGGACAGACTTTTTGCCACGTCTGCGGGCGCGAAGTCAAAAAAGATTCGCCCGAATCGGCGGC
>JAYVGL010000232.1:0-2692 GCA_043772175.1 Pyrinomonadaceae bacterium
TTCCGAACCGTCGCGCCGATCAGCCATTGCTCAATCACACCGAATGCGTTTCCGGCGGCGGCGAAAAAATCGGTCAGCCGGCTTTCGACATACGGCGGCGGCGAAATAACCGTGATCGTCGGGTCAACTCTTTTCAAAACGGCGGCGGCTTCGTTGGTTAATTCGACCATTTTCGGAATCGAACCCGTGTAAAACGTCCGGTCGTTCGGTTCATTCCAGATTTCGTAAAACTTGATTTTGCCCCGATAACGGGTGGCGGCGGTCGAAACATAGTTGCGCCAATCCTGTATATCACGCGGTTCGGCGGGCGCACCTTTGCCGTTGTAACTGACATCGCCGGGACGAGCCGAAGCCCACGTCGGACTCTGCCCCAGAACCGGCGTAATGTTCTGATTGCGGGCGATAGGGCTTACGCATTAAATTTTAGTAGAAAAAGAAAATGTATCAGACTTTCATTTAGATTTGTTAAATGGGAGCAAAAAACTTAGGGCAATTAAAAGTAAAGACGTTATTTGAAAATATATCAATTATCAAAGACCCGCGCATCGAGCGTCATAAACGTCATTCGTTGGTGGATATTCTGGTGATAGCGATTTGTGCGATGATTTGTGCGGCGGAAACCTGGGAGGATATTGAGGAATTCGGACACGCTAAAAGAGAATGGCTGGCAACATTTTTGGAATTGGAAAACGGGATTCCATCGCACGATACCTTTCGGCGGGTGTTTATTTTATTGGACGCGGACGAGTTGCGGGCATCATTTTTAGATTGGGTGAGGTCGGCGGTCAGTTTGAGTGCGGGGCAGTTAGTGAACATTGACGGGAAAGTTTTGCGGCGCAGCAAAAAGAGTTCAAGCGGGAAAGAAGCGTTGAATGTGGTGAGTGCGTGGGCATCCGAGCAGTCGGTCGTGTTGGGGCAAGTCAAGTGTGCGGACAAATCAAACGAGATTACGGCGATTCCCGAACTGTTGAAAATCATTGAGATAAGCGGTTGCATCGTAACGATTGACGCGATGGGTTGTCAAAAAGAGATCGTTGCCAAAATCGTTGAAAAAAAGGCTGATTATGTGATTTCATTGAAAGGTAATCAAGGGAATTTGCACGCGGATATTAAAGATTATCTGGACTGGGCGGAGCGCATCAAGTTCAAAGAAATCGAGTTTGATTACTACGAAACATTGGAAAAAGGACACGGACGGATCGAGATGAGAAGGTGTTGGGTGACCGAAGAAATAGATTGGTTGGAGAAACGAGAGGACTGGAAAAATTTGAAAAGTATAATGACGGTCGAAGCTGCCAGAGAAATCATCGGAGGCGAGAAAACGGTGGAAAGGCGATATTTCATCAGCAGTTTAGGAGCAAATGCGGAAGAAGCGTTACGAGCCGTGAGAGGACATCGGGCAATCGAAAATGAACTGCATTGGTGTTTAGATATTGGCTTTCGAGAAGACGAATGTCGAACACGAACCGGCAATGCGGCAGAAAATCTAGCCATTCTCAGGCACTTAGGAATAAATCTGCTGAAACAGGAAAAGAGTTGCAAACAAGGCATCAAAAGCAAACGCCTCAAAGCCGGTTGGGACGAAAGCTACTTGCTGAAAGTCCTAAAATTTTAATGCGTTTGCCCTATTGCGGGCGACGGCTTCATTGACAAAGCGGTCGAGAATCGTAAAATCCCACTGCCCTTTCTGCGGTTCGAGCAGTGACCAGGTTGTCTGTGCATCCCATAAACGAAGCGATTTGAAATTAACCGGCGGAAACGATTCGGTTACGGGCTGTCCGCTCGAATTCGTCAGCGTCGCGTCGTCAATCCAGAAAGTTCCGGTTTGATTTGTTTCAATCATCAAAAGGGTTTTGTCTTTTTCTGTAACATTGCCCGCAATTTGAATCTGCTGCCAGTTGCCGTTAAGCGTCGCCGTCTGCTGGGCGTAATAAAATTATCGTCTGTTTAGCGAAAATATTTCCCGTTATTGCACTATTTACGCTTTAAATCTTTGTTACCGAATGAGCGGACACAAAGTTGAGAAACTTTTTAAAATGTCCTCTCATTTGTCCCGATTTCGGTATAATTTCGCCATTCTGTTTTGTTTAACTTCGCGGCGCAAATCTTTTGCGTTAAAATAATTGAATGAACGATGTAACGGGAAACGAAAAAGACAATTTGAAGGCGGACACGCGGCAGAATTTAAAGGATTTGAGCAAGGCTTTGTTGCGCCTGCACAAAACGCTGCTCGAAGGCGTGAAGGCGGAATATGAAGCGGAAAACGGCGCGATTCCGAACGCGAATGTTTATCTGCAATTGGTTTTGGACGACGTGCATTTCGCGTGGCTGCGAAAAATGTCGTCGCTCATCGCGCTGACTGACGAAGCCGTTTCGATTCGTCGTCCGGCAAGCGAAACCGACGCGCAGGCGTTGCTGAACGAAGCGAAAATCATCTTGAATTTCGGCGATGCGGACGAAGATTTTAACGATAAATTTCATCACGCGCTCGATAAAAATCCCGACGCGGTTCTCGTCTATAACGACACGCACAACTTACTCAAATGATAAAAATCCGCTTTGCAGCTATCGAAGATGCCGCGCTGCTGGCAAACGTCGGCTGGCAGTCGTTTGACGAAGCCTTCGGGACGCATCCGAAAAATCATCCCGACGATATGAAACTTTACCGCGACGAATATTTCAGCGCGGCGCG
>JAYVGL010000233.1:0-4522 GCA_043772175.1 Pyrinomonadaceae bacterium
CCTTTATTCCGGGCGGACTTCTGCACCGGTCGCATAATTCTGAAAACCGCTGCAATCGTTCACGTTCGCAGTAATCTCGTTCTAAAATGAGATTGTTCGTAATCAGACACGAGCTTGTTTGTTTGCAAACAAATTTCCGCCTGCCGTTGACTCGCCGCAAAGTTTGAAATTTAACGAAACCCAAAGACTGCCGCTGTAAAAACGATTTTCGCTGCGAATCGAGCGTTGGAACACTCTTTGCCAATGAATCAGGCGGAAAACTTTCGTGACAGCGAATAAATGATTCGATTGAGGCAGAGATATGAGCAAATTTATTAATGTGTTGCCGAACGCAAAAAAATCGGCAATTATTTTATTAATTCTAACTTCAATACTTTTTTTTGAAACGGACACGCCGGTTTTCGCGCACGGCGGCGAAGATCACGGCGACCAAAAACCGCAGGCGACGACCGGCGATAAAGGAGCGGTAACGCGCAGCGCACGACTCGGCGAATACGAGTTAACGCTCAAAAATTCATCTTTAGAACCGGACACCGCCGCCGCTGCGAAATTGTTTGTAACTCGATTCAAGACGAACGAGGCGGTCGAAAATGCGGCGGCAAAGGTTGAAATCGAATCCGTTTCAACCGGTTCGATAACGGAAGCGGCAGTCGAAAAAACCGACACCGCCGGAAGCTATAGCGTGAAAATTCCCGCATTGCCGCAAGGCATTTATACCGTTCGCGCAAAATTGACTTACAACGGCGAAACCGACACGGCGACATTTTCCAATGTAGAAGTCGCGCCCGCCGCTTCGCCGGAAAGTGATTTGTCGCGGACGCGAACCGCTTTGATCGGGTTCGTTTTCGCGCTGGTTTTGGGACTCTTCGGCGGACTGATTTATTTCATCTGGAATTACGCCGACGCGAGCGATGAGAAGGGCGAGCAGACGGCGATTAGTCAAGAAACCGTTTCGGCTTGAGTAGAATTAGAATGTTTCAAAACCGAATTAAATCGAGCGCGGGCGGAGCCGTGAAGCCGAAAGAATTTTTTCGTCTGCCTTCGGCTTTAGCGGCGAAAACGGCGTTGGCGATTTCTGTTTTCACCGCCCCTGCCTTTTTACAGCAGCCTTCGCCGCCGATTCTCGCGCCCGTGCAAACCTCCGTGAAGCTGACTTCCGAGCAGTTCGTCGGACAGGAAGGCGCAACGGTTGAAAAATTAATTGAACTAGGCGGCACTCGCCGCGCCGATTTGCTGGCGGCGCGGCAGCGTCTGGCAATTGCCGAAGGAAAATTAAGACAGGCGAGTTTGCGCCCGAATCCGACGCTCGACACGGAATTCGGCAGCCCGCGATTTTTGGGCGGCGAAGCGGAGACGGATTTGTCGGTCGGTGTCGGTCAAGTTTTTGAAACCAGCGGCAAGCGTCCCAAAAGAGTCGCCGTTGCCGAACTCGAATTAAGTCAGATTCGCGCTGAAGTTACGGGCATCGAAAGACAGATTGCCGCCGCGATTCGGCAGAGTTACACGAACGCCATCGCCGCCGCACGTCAGTCGGACGTGCTGGAAAAACTCATCGCGGCTGATGAAGAACTCGTGCGCGTAACCGAAGCGCGATTGAAAGAAGGCGATGTCGCACCGCTCGATCTTAATTTGGTGCGCGTCGAAAGCGACCTTTTGAAAGTTCAGGCGATAGCCGCGAAAAGCGAACTCGAAACGCAGCTTTTGAATTTGCAAACTTTAACCGGCGCGAACATTGCCGAATCTATCAAACTCGCGCCGCAGGCGGATCGTCCGCCGCGTCTCGACTCCGGTTTAACGGAATTGACCGCCATCGCACTGCGCGAACGCGCCGATTTGCAGGCGGCGAAACTCGGCGAACAACTCGGCGCGGCGCGGATTGATCTGGCGAAATCGAACGCGACTCCGAACGTCGCCGGCTCGATTCGATATTCGCGCAACAAACAAATTATTGATTTTCCGCCGTCTTTGAACACGAATCCGTTTCCGCAAACCGACAACGCTCTGACTTTCGGCGTGTCGGTGGAGTTGCCGATTTTCAATCGTAATCAAGGCGCAATCGCCCAGGCTTTCGGCGAAAAAATTCAGGCGACAAGGCAGCGAGAATTTCTCGAAGCGACGATCAAGCGCGATGTCGCCGTCGCTTACCGGAAATATAAAGCGGCGGCGGAATCGCTCGTTTTGTATTCGACGCAGATTTTGCCGCGCTCGGAAGCGAACCTGAACACGGTTCGGGCGGCTTACGGTTTGGGCGAATTTTCGGTTTTTGAAGTCGTTAACGAACAGCGGCGATTAACCGAAAACGTCACCGGCTATAATCAGAGTTTGCGCGATTACTACAACGCGCTGACCGAGTTGGAGACGGCACTCGGCACGACGATTCCGCCGACGGGTTTCGCGCCGGTTTCGACTTCGGTGCTGCCCGACGAAGAAATCGTGCCGCAGCAAATTAACAAAGAGAATTTTTTGAAATCGTTTCAGCCGATTCAATTAAAAAAGAGTTCGGTTGAGACGGCGAGCAAAAGAAAATCAAATTAACGAAAAGAGGAAGACAAAAATGAAGAAAACGACAATTTTAACCATCGCGGCTTTGAGCGCGGCTTTGGGTTTGACGGCGGCGTGTTCGAGCGGCGCAAATACGACCACGACAACCAACGCGGCGAACGCCAATAAACCGACGATGAACGCGAATACGGCGGTCGTCGTCAATTCCGGCGAAACGAAATCAGCCGACGACACGCCGGCAGGCATCAAAGCGGTGTTTCCCGACGCGAACAGTTTTACCAAACAGCACAAAGACATTCCGAAGGACGCGATTGCCGACATCGAAAAAGACACGGGCGGCAAAGTTCCCGACACCGATCATCATTCTTATTTAGCCTTTTCGACGGCGGACGGCGCGCGTAAACAGATCGGCGCGGCGACGATTGTCAAAGCCGACGGCAAAGATTTAGTCGTCGTTTATGACAATAAAAACGGCAATCCGGTGATTAAAGAAGTTCGCGCCGACGGCGTTTCGAGCGATTTTCTGAAGCAGTTTGCCGGCAAAGGACACGACGACAAATTTCAAATCGGCGCGGATTTGAAGGCGAACGGCGCGGACGAAAAACAGGCGAAGGCGATTGCCGAAGCGATTCGCATTGATGCAATCACGATGCAGAATCTTTACGGCGCGGCGCACACGCATTAAGAAATGAGTTCAAAATTCAAAGTTCAAAGTTCAGAATCGGCGGCGCGAAAAGTTCGCCCGCAGTGCCGAGTGTCAGTCGGAATCTTCTTGCTTTTACTGCTTACTGCTCACTGCTCACTGCTCACCGTTTACGCGCACGAAGGCGAAGATCACGGCGCGGAAAAAACGACGGCGACGCAGACGAGCGCGGCGACCGGAAAAAGCGCGATTACAATTGCCCGCGCCGAACGCAATCTGCAAAACGATGCCGGACAATTTAACGTCCGGCTCGAACGAGTCCCGGCTGATTTGCGGACAAGCGAAATTTCGCAGTTTGCCGTGCGTTTCGCCGAAAAAGTCGAAGGCGGTTTCGGCGCGGGCGAGCCGGTGGCGATTGAAGATGCGGTCATTACGGCGAACATCACGACCGCCGACGGCGCAAAGGTCGCGGAGAATTTGCCGATGAAATTCGAGCGAGGTTTTTATCGCGGCACTTACGCTTTTTCAAATGCCGGAAATTTCAAAATCGTATTTAATGCGGCGACCTCCGACCAGCGAAATTTCGCGGTTGATTTTCCGGTGAGCGTGGTTAAATCGCCGATCAATTGGACGTTTTGGATTGGTTTGTTGCTTTTGGGTTTGCTGACAATCGGCACAATTGCGGCGGCTTTTATCAAAACCGCTGATAGCGAAAATTCCGAACGGCGAACGCGAAAATTCATTCCCGTCGCCGCTGCCGCGCTTTTGATTTTCGCTTTCGGAACTTTCGCGCTCGCCTATTTCGCGCCGCCGCGTCAAGCGCGAAACCTCGCCGCGATGCCGCCAATCGGGACGAACGCGGAAACCGCCGCGAACGAAGAAATGCCGAACGCATTGCAAACCGCTTTGACCGTGCCGAAGGAATCGCAGATTTTGTTCGGCATCAAAACCGAGCCGGTTTCCGTCAGGCAAATTACGAGCGGTTTGAAAACGACTGGAACTGTGCGGGCGCGTCCCGATGCGAAAGCCGTCGTCGTGCCGCCGGTCGCGGGAAAAATCGTTTTACGCGCCGGAATAACTTTAGGTTCGGCGGTCGGTCGCGGCGAACAAATCGGCTCCGTCGAACAGATTTTGGACGTTGCCGGACAAGTCGGACTCGAATCGCAAAGGCTGGATGTCGAAGCGAAGCAGCGCGAAGTCGAAGCGAAGCGTCTGGAAATCAGAAATTCCGTTTTGCAGTTGCAGGCGCAACAAGCCGATCAGCGCGCCAAAGCCGACCAAGCGCGAACGCAGTTAGCTCAGGCGCAGCGTGAATTGCGGCGTTCGGCAAATTTAGTCGAAGTCGGCGCGGTTCCGAAAAAGCGCGTCGAGGAAGCC
>JAYVGL010000234.1:0-17257 GCA_043772175.1 Pyrinomonadaceae bacterium
TTTATTTTCAATCGAGTCGAAGAAACTGCGTGAGTGCGAAATAGAAAATGCCGGAGAAGGTTTTCAATTTTCCGTGTTTCATCCGTCGAGTTCATTGGCAATCGCGCCGCGCACTTTGACCAATAAATCAGCCAAATCTTTTTCCGCCGTCAAGCCTTTCGTCTCTATCGGCGGCAGCAAAACCATTTCGCACGTCGCCGGATACGCGGCGTTTCGTTTTTTGCCCATCGCGTAGTCGGTGTTTTTCATCACGACCGGAATGATCGGGAATCCGGTTTCAATCGCCATATAAAACGCGCCTTTTTTGAACGGCAGAAGCTCGTTCGGCAAAGCCCGCGTGCCTTCGGCGAACACGCCGAACGAGATGCCTTCGCGCAGTTTGTCGCCCGCGTTCTTCATCGTCGCAATCGCCGATTCGGTGTTCGTGCGGTCAATGGCGATGACGTTGACATATTTCATAAATTTTCCGGCGACGATCCAGTTGAGCATCTCTTTTTTAGCGATGACACCCATTTTTTTGCCCGTGTAAGCGAACATCATCGCCGTATCAAGATAAGAATGATGGTTGGAGATGAAAACGTAAGATTGATTTTCCGCTAAATTTTCCTGCCCGCGCACTTTGATTTTCATTCCCGACCATTGCAGCCATTTCCTCGCGCCCCACGCCGCGCCCGGATAAGCGTATTCACGCTTTCCCTTAATTTTGGCGATCAGCATAATCGGCGGCATCAGAAATAAAAAGAAAAACGCGAGAATCGAAAGCGAGTAGTAATAGCGCACTTTGGCGATCAGCGACAGCGCGTTTTTTGTGCTAGAATTTTCAGGAAAAACAATTTTCTCGTTGTTCGCCAACGCTTCCGAAAAGGTTTGTAAAAAATGTTCAGACATAATTTTGCTTGTCAATTATCCGGTTTGTTTATTGTGCTGTGCCTCGCAACTTTCGCGCAAGCACAGAAGAAAGTTAACGAGATTCCGCCGCCGAAATCAATTTTAGGATTTCATCCGACGGACGATAAAACCATCGCCGATTGGTCGCAGATTACGAACTATTTTCAAAAGTTGGACGCGGCGAGCGATCAAGTTACGGTTAAAGAAATCGGCAGGACGACGCTCGGAAAACCGCTGATCGCCGCGTTTATTTCGTCGGCTGACAATCTTAAAAATCTCGATAAATATCGGCAAATCAATAATAAACTCGCCGATCCGCGTCAAATTAAAGACGAAGCCGAACGCGCCGATTTGATTGCGAACGGCAAAACAATCGTCTCGATTTCCTGTTCAATTCACTCGACGGAAATCGTCGCCTCGCAAATGTCTATGAATCTCGCGTTTGAATTGGCGACGGCGAATGACGACGAAACGCGGGAGATTTTGAACAACACGATTTTGCTGCTGATTCCGTCGTCGAACCCGGACGGCATAGACATCGTGGCGAACTGGTATCGGAAAACTTTGGGAACGTCGTTTGAAGGAGTTGCGCCGCCGGAACTTTATCATCATTACGCCGGACACGACAACAATCGTGATTGGTTTATGCTGAATTTGAAGGAGACGCAGGCGATTACGAAACTCTTTTGGCAGCAGTGGTTTCCGCAGATCGTTTACGACGTTCACCAGATGGGACAAAACGGTGCGCGGTTTATCGTTCCGCCGTTTTTCGATCCGCCGAATCCGAACATTCCGCCGCTCGTTCTGCGCGAAGTCGGCACACTCGGCTATAAAATTGCGGCTGATTTGCAGGCGGCGAAATTTGCGGGCGTGGCGACGAACACGACTTTCGATACCTGGTGGCACGGCGGTTTTCGGAGTGCGCCGTATTATCACAATTCAATCGGCATTTTGTCGGAGGCGGCGAGTGCCAATCTGATGTCGCCGATTTACATCACGCCGGAAAAAATGCGCGATCAAAAATCGCGCGGACTCGCGTCGGTGCTGGAGCCGTCAACGAATTTCCCGCAAGTCTGGCAGCCGAAATACTGGGGCGCGGGCGACATCGCGGCGATGGAAATGTCGGCTTCGCGCTCGATTTTGCAGATGGCGGCGAAGTTTCGCGTTAATTATTTAAGCAATTTCTACGAACTGAATCGCGCTGCATCGCAGACGAACGCCAATCCGAATCAGCCGCTCGCCTACGTTATTTTCGCCGGACAGGGACGCGAGGAAATCGTCTCGCGCTTCATCGAAATTCTGATGGCGCAGGGCATCGAAGTTCACCGTATGAACCGCGAATTGAAAACTTCGATTCCGTTCACGCAGGCGATTCACACGGAAGTTCCCCTGAACAGTTTTATGATTTTTCTCGACCAGCCGCAGCGCAATAACGTCGAGGCTCTTTTCGGCAAACAAATTTATCCGAATCGCGTGGACGAAAAGGGAAATGTTGACGTGCCGTATGATGTCGCGGGCTGGACTTTGCCGCTTCAGATGGGCGTGGAAACTTACGCGGTTTCGCAAATTGTCGAGTATCCGAACAGTGCGCGGAAACTCGAACGGATGACGAACATCAATCAAGTTCGCCAAACCTTAAATCTCGATGTGAACAAAGAAGCATTCGCCAAACTGCCGAATCCGTTGAAGTCGAATCCGAAAATCGGACTTTACAAAGGCTTCATAGCTTCGTCGGATGAAGGCTGGACGCGCTACGTCCTCGACGCTTTTCAGATTCCTTTCAAATCAATTTCCGATGCCGATTTTCGCGGCAACAATCTGGATTACGACGCGATAATCTTGCCTTCGGACAGCGAAAACGAAATCGTCGGCGGTTTGAAAGAAAAAGATTATCCGAAGGAATTCGCAGGCGGAATCGGCGAGCCGGGAATCGAAAATCTGAAAAAATACGTTGAAAACGGCGGCAAGCTGATTTGTTTTGACGACAGTTGCGAAATGATTATCAAACGGTTTAATCTGCCGTTGAAAAATGTTTTGAGCGGTTTGAAGCGTAGCGATTTCTATTGCCCCGGCTCTATTTTGTCCCTTGACGTTGATGTTAAAAATCCGCTGGCAAGAGGTTTCGGCAAACAAACCGCCGCGTATTTTATCAACAGCGCGGCGTTTGAAATCACGAATGCGGACAAAGTTAAATCCATTGCGACTTATGCGCCGAAAAACGCGCTGTTGTCCGGCTGGCTGTTGGGCGAAAACTCTCTGAACGGCAGAACCGCCCTTGCCGAAGCCGAATTCGGAAGAGGAAAAATCGTACTGTTCGCCTTTCGCCCGCAGCATCGCGGTCAAACTTTCGGAACTTTTCCGTTTATCTTTAACGCGCTGGAAAAGTAAAAGGATTTTGCCCACGAAATATACGAAAAACACTAGAAGGTATCTCGAAAATGCTTCTTCGCGAACTTCGCGCCCCCTTTGCGTCCTTTGCGGTTAAGTTTTGTTCAGTGATTTTAACCGCAAAGGACGCAAAGATTCAGCGCAAAGGTCGCCAAGTGATTTTTGAGACGGTTTCTAAAAGAAAAACTTGAATTTGAATTTAATTTTTTCGTATGTTTCGTTTATTTCGCGGGCAAATCTATTTTGATAAAATGATTTTATGAAAGCGGAAACACAATGCGTCAAAACCAATCTCGGCTTGGTCTGCATCACCAATTCCGAAGCCGTGCGCTACAAAACCGTGACGCGCAAACGGCTTTTGTCGTTTGACGCGGCGATGCAGATTGAAATGTTGCGTGCGCTTTATCGGGAAAATATCGTTCGCGTCAACAACGCGATTGATTTTTGCGCGGCGCATAATATCAATCTTTACCGGCTGACTTCCGGGCTGCTGCCGTTTTCGGACGAACCGATGGGCGCGGAAATCGCCGACGAATTCGCAGCAGAATTGGGCGTTGCCGGAAATAGAGCGATTGCAAATAATTTGCGAATCGTGATGCACCCCGACCAATACGTCGTTTTGAGTTCGGATTCGGATTCGGTCGTCGAAAACAGTTTCAAAATTCTGAAAATGCACGCCCGAACTTTGGACTTGCTGAATCAGCCGCGAGACGAACGGGCGACGATGAACATTCACGGCGGCAAAGGCGACCGACTTGAAAAACTCATCGCGTCAATCGAAAAACTGCCGGAAAACATTCGCCGCCGTGTCGCCTTTGAAAATGACGAACACGCATATTCGGCGGCGCAGATTCTGGAAGTCTGCCGCCGCGCTTCCGTCCCGATGGTTTTCGACGCGCATCACCACGTCTGCCGCGAAAAACTCGACGATTACAATCACGAATCGGTCGCGGAAATCTTTTGGGCGGCGCGTGAAACGTGGTCGAACCCGGAAAATCAACTCGTGCATATCTCTAACGGACGCGACCGTTTCCAAGACCGCGCCCATCACGATTTGGTTTTTGCGATGCCGGAGGTTTTCCGTTTCGCCCCGTGGATCGAAGTCGAAGCGAAACACAAGGAGATCGCTATCGAAAAATTAAACAACGAATGGCTGAATAAAATCTGACGAATAAAAAATGATCGCCGCCAAAAAGCGCAAAAGTTACAAAAAAAGATTTTACCGGTCTTCTTTCACAACTTCCGCACTTTTTGGCGGCGATCAGCTCGCAGTTAAATGCTGTTTTAATCGTCGCAGCCGCTGTGTCCGCAGTCGCAGGCGATTTCGGTGATGTCGCTGTCGCCCGCTTCTTTGCAAATTTCGCTGCAATACTCTTCGCCTTCGCCGACCGTGCAGACACAGATTTCGTGTCCGCATTTATTGTTTTCGTCTGCCATAATTTTTTCTCCTTCTGTTTTCAAAAACCGACTGTTGATTGTTCATTCGCAGCCGTTCGCTGCAATTTACAGATTATTTAATCGGCGGTGGAATGGCAACCAAAAAACCGCATTTTGTCAGGCTGACTGCTTGAATTTTTGCCGATGTGAAAAATCATTTCACATTTTCGCCGCGTAATTTTATGATATTTACTATGTTTTACCGATTTACGTTTTCTCTGCTCGCCATTTTTTCAATCGTCAGCGGTTCGCTGACGACGGTTTTCGCGGAAATCAATTTTATCGAAATCAAGAAATTTGAACCGGCGATCGCGCCTGTGCTTTTCAAACTTCAAGCCGAACCGACGATTCGCATCGGTTTAGCGACGAACGCGAGTTCGGTTTCGATTACGACGAATGACTCGACGCTCGTCGCCGTCAGCCCGGACGAGCCGCAGAGGTTTTTGGCGAGCAGCAAAGTTACCGTTTCGGCGCGAAGTTATCGCCCGCCGGTTTTTGACGTTTATTATTTCGATTTGACGAACTATGCGACCGCGCCCGAAGCCGAAAACGCGGCAAAAGAAGTGCGCGAGGCGACGAGCGAAAAAACGCAGGTTCGGCTGGACGATAAAACCAATACTTACCGCGTCCGCATCGGCGAACGGCGCGAAACTTCGGAAGAGGCGAACGAATTTAGAGCCGATTTGAGCGATAAAGGATTTCCGACGGAAATCGTTACCGAACGCATCACACAACCTTCGACCGACGCGCTCGCACTTTCCGATCAACTGAAAACGGCGGGAAAATCGGAAGTTCGCAGTTTGATAAAAACCACCGCTTCGAGTCAATCAACGGCGGCGACCGAAATTAATCCGAACCTGCGCGAAGTGATCGTCAACGGTTCAAGCGCGGAAGCGAAATTCACATCGCTCAAATCCATCGCGTTCGGCTCGACCGACGAACGCGCCGTGCCGGTGCGCGTGAACGGCAAACCGTATCGCGGACGCATCGAAGTTTTCGTCAATTCACGCGGCGGTTTGACGGTTGTCAACGCCGTGTCTTTAGAAGATTATTTGCTTGGAGTCGTGCCGAACGAGTTGAGTCTGCCGGCGATTGAAGCGCAGAAAGCGCAGGCGATTGCGGCGCGAACTTACGCCGTCGCCAATATCAACGGCTTCGGATCACAAGGTTTTGATCTGCTCCCGACGGTTCGTTCACAGGTTTATCAGGGTTTCGCGTCGGAATCGAAAATGGGAACGCAAGCCGTCATCGAAACACGCGGCATCGTGGCGACTTATCAGGGAAAACCGATCAACGCCTATTACACTTCGACGTGCGGCGGACGGACGGAAAATTCGGAAAACATTTTCGACAAATACGAGCCTTACTTGCGCGGTGTCGAATGTTCGCTCGAAGGTCGGCAACAGTTCACGCCGTTTTTGATAAAAACCGTCCGCACCGCCGCCAAACTGCGCGACGAAAACAATCTCGAACTCGTGCGCCTGATGTCTCTGTTCGCCGTCAACGGTTTTCAACTTTCGACCGCGCAGATGTCCGACGACTGGTTTGAGAGCGAACCGACGCAAAGCGAAATGTCGAATTGGCTGAATCAATTGGCGATGCGATTCGGCAAAACTTTCCCGAACGTCAACAAAGATTCGACGAAACCGCTCGAATTAGCCAAAATTTTGGCGCAGATGATTTACGCCGAATCTTACGCCGACACGCTTCTGTCCGAAGCCGACATCAATTACCAATTATCATTCGACGATGCGGCGGACGTGCCGAAAGAACGCCGCGCCGAAATCGCCATTCTACTGCGCGACGGTTTTTTGACCCTTAACGCCGATATGACTTTGAAGCCGAATAAACCTTTCACCCGCGCCCGTCTGCTGCGCTTGATCGAGCAGATTTACAAGCGTAAGAAATGGCTTCCCGTTTTGCAAAACGGCATCGCACAGCCGACCGAAGACGGCAAACTCATTATCAAAAGCGGCAAAACGAACAGAACTTTGACTGTTCGCCCGGACGTTTTCCTGTTCCGCGAATTCGGCGGCGCGATGTTTTCGGTTAAAGAAACCGCGCTCGTCGGCGGCGAATCGGTCAACTTTCAAACGAACGCGACGAGCGAAGTCGTTTATCTCGAAATCAAACCGACGATAACGACCGCAACCGCCGAAAGAAATTCGAGTTTCACATTATGGAACGTCAACCTTTCGTCGTCCGCCGTCCAATCTCGCCTGTCGCGTTACGTTCGCGGAATCGGTTCGTTGATTGACGTGCGCGTCGTCCAAAAAGGTTTCTCGCGCCGCGCCACCGACCTCGAAATCGTCGGCACGAACGGCACATTTCATTTGAAAGGCGGCAAAATTCGTTCGGCATTGCGCCTTAACGAACAACTTTTCGTTATCAACAAGAAATACGATGCCAACGGTCGCGCCGCCGCTTATTCATTTACGGGGCGCGGTTGGGGACACGGCGTTGGAATGTGTCAATACGGTGCATACGGCTTGGCGAAAATGGGCGTGAAATACGACGCGATTGTGAAGCATTATTATTCGGGCGTTGATTTGACGAAGGCTTATTGATATATTTCAAAACATCTACATTCCCTACTCTTTTGAACCAAATATTTACTTTGTGTTGAATTTATGAAAATAGTTTCACTTTTTTCTGGTGCAGGCGGTTTTGACTTGGGCTTTATCCAAGCTGGTCACGAAATCATTTGGGCAAATGATATTAATAAAGACTGCGCCGAAACTTACCGGTGCAACATCGGCGATCATTTTGTTTTGGGTAGCATCGTAGATATTCCGGCTTCTCAAATTCCCGACTGCGATACTGTTATCGGCGGTTTTCCGTGTCAGGGTTTTTCGCAAGCTAATATGAGAAAATCTCCGGGAGATGAACGTAATAAATTGTATCTGGAATTCGTGCGAATTGTCAGAGAGAAAAAACCTAAGTTTTTCATCGCCGAGAACGTGCGCGGATTGGTCAGTTTCGATAATGGAAATGTCATCAAAGATATTGTCGAAAACTTTTCGGATTTAGGTTACAAAGTTGATTACAAAGTTTTTAACGCCGCCGATTTTGGAGTTCCGCAAAACAGATTTAGAGTTATTATTATCGGAATCAGAGAAGATGTTTTTACGGGCAGTTTTCCGTTTCCGACCCCGACACACGCGCAAAACTCAAATTTGCTTCAAGATAAATGGGTAACAATCAGCGAGGCTTTGAAAGATATTCCAGAACCAGACGAGCCGCACGAATGTAAAAACCACGTTTATTCAAAATACAAAGTGACTGACCGTAATTTTACCGGACATCGCAAAACCGACCCGGACAAACCTTCGCCGACTGTTTTGGCAAAAGATACAGGCGGAAATGTTGCTGTGCATCATCCTAAAAATCATCGCCGCGTGTCTGTCAGAGAAAGTGCCGCGATTCAAACATTTCCGCTGAATTTTGAATTCGTCGGCGGATTGGGAAGTATGTATAGACAAATCGGAAACGCATAATTAAAATTTTAATGATGAAAGAACTTCCGCACAGGCAAGAATTAATGATAGCTGTTTTGCAAGCGATTGCCGATTTAGGCGGCTCTGCATCTGTTGATGAAATCAGAGAAAAAGTTATCAGCAATTTAAAAATACCTGACGAATTAGCAAATATCCCAAGAGTTTCAAAAAGAGGTGTAACCGATACAAGAACTGAATTGGAATATCAGTTAGGTTGGTGTCGGACAAACTTAAAAGGACTGAGTTTTTTGGATAATTCTGAGCGAGGCGTTTGGACATTGACGGAAAAAGATGCTTCGCAATTAGTTTCAATCAACATTTCTTCAATTCCAAAAGATATTTATCTTCAAGAACATTCGGACTGGAAAGGCGAGATTATAAAAACAATTTTGAAAACTCTCGACCCGGCAGGTTTTGAAAGGCTTATTCAAAGAATTTTGAGAGAAACGGGATTTGTTCAAGTAGAAGTTACGGGTAGAACAGGCGACGGCGGGATTGACGGAAAAGGTATTGCGAAAATAAACGGAATTTTAAGTTTTTACATTGTGTTTCAAGCAAAACGGTATCAGGGCGCGGTTGCCGCAAGTCAAATAAGAGATTTTCGCGGCGCAATGATTGGCAGAGCGGACAAAGGTTTATTCATCACGACCGGTTATTTCACGAGAGATGCAATTAAGGAGTCAACGCGGGAAGGCGCACCAACAATTGATTTGGTTGACGGCGAAAAATTGGCGGAAAAACTTAAATCGCTGAATTTGGGCGTAGATATAGAAATGATAGAAAAAGTAACTGTTGATAATGAATGGTTCAAAAGTATTTGATTTATGGAAAACACAACTCGCATCAGTTACTACGCTAAAAGTATTCACGAAATTACTAAATGCGATTATCAGGATTTAGAAGAAGTTGAAGACATTATGCGTAACGACGTAGTTCACTCGACTTTGGATTGGCTCACGGAAGAACAGTTTGAAGTTGCTGCATTAACAGCCTATGACATTTTGAAGTCTATTCGTGAAGAAAAAAATGTTGGGAAGAGAAGTAACGCCGAGTGAAGGCTTGAATAATCCGCTTCGTTTTCTGGGCGTTTTGCGGGCGATGTATCGTCATCAAGGCGAAATGAAAAGCACGAACGCCATTTTCTCCGACCTTGAACGAATTGAACGCGAAACCAACAAAATGACGGGCGAAAGAGTTACATTGGCGAGAACGGGCGAACGTAATTTGTTTCGGAACTCGGACAGATATTGGAAAGCCGTCGGATTGCTCGACCCGGAAAGCCGGACAATCGAACTAACGCCGTTCGGCGAAAAAGTCGCCGAAGGAAAAATCACCCAAACCGAATTTGCGATTACCGTCATTAAAACTCTCACGCTGCCGAACACAAACATCGAAAGCGATGTTTCCGAGTGGAGAAAAGCCAAACTCGAAATCAAACCTTTGGAATTGATTTTGGAAATCATCAAATCTCTGCACAAAACTTTCGGCGAAACACAAGCCTATCTGACTCCGTTTGAACTGCAAAAAATAATCGTGCCGCTGGCTGGCGACAAAGCGAAAATGTCGGATTATCTGGAAGCCGTCAAAACATTTAGAGAAAACAAACTGAATGTTAATTCGTTTCCCGACTGCGCTCCAGGCGCAAACGACAAGCGAATGGTCAGAGAATTTTTGCTTTTTCTTTCACACTACGGCTTTTGTCAGATGATTAAAGGCGAAAGCAATGCGACCGACGAGTTTTTCCTGCAAACTGCATACGTCAGCGAGGTTTCCGAAATCACGACGATTAAAGATTCTTTGACGCTCGAAAAAGTTGTGGAGGAAATCAGAAACAACCCGGTTATCATTGACGCGGAACGCCGCAAAATCATCTCTGAAATATCTGCCCGACCTGAACAGGCTAAATTCCGAAAACAAGTTCTCAAGGAATATAACAACAAATGCTTTCTGACCGGAGAAAATTTAAGTCTGGTTTTACAGGCGTGTCACATTATTCCCTTCAAACATAAAGGAAATGATGTTGTTGAAAACGGTTTATGTCTGCGAGCCGACTTGCACATTTTATTTGATGGCAAACATATTCGTTTCAAACCTGACGGCATTATTCAGTATTCGGAGACTTTAAGAAAAAGTGTTAGCTATTCAAAATTGCCTATCCGCGTGAACTTTCCGGCATTTGTTTCAAAAGAAGCCGTTCAATGGCGTTACGATTATTATTAAAAACAGAAGTCTCCGCTTTATGCAGGAAATGATAACGTAATGAAATTTTCCCGCAATCAAATCATTGGTTCGCTTATTCTGCTCGCCGCGCTTTTGATAATTGCGCTCGTGCGACTGCTTTACCGATAAAATTGATTTGCGTTTCGGCGTTCAGTTTTCAGTAAATTTATGGAAAACAAAATCAAACGATTGTCGGAGAAGTTTTTCGAGCGCGGTTTGAGCGAACTCGGCGAGCGCGAGAAAGCGATTTTAGATCGTATTTTGCGGCGCGGGAAAGTCAGCCGCGACACGAATGCGGATTTCGATAAAGCCAAGACTTTCGGACAGCGCACCGCCGATAAAGTGGCGAGTTTCGGCGGTTCGTGGACTTTTATTATTATTTATCTGGCGTTTCTGGCGGTTTGGGTGATTTGGAACTCGTATATTTTTTTCAGCACGCCGAACGCTTTCGACCCGTATCCGTATATTTTGATGAATCTTTTTCTTTCGATGACGGCGGCGATCCAGGCTCCGATTATTTTGATGTCGCAAAACCGGCAGTCGGCGAAAGATCGCATTGACGCGGCGCACGATTACGAAATCAACCTCAAATCCGAACTCGAAATTCTCGGTTTGCACGAAAAACTCGACGATCTGCGTGATGCGAAATGGGGCGAACTGCTCGAAACACAGCAAAGGCAAATCGAAATTCTGACTAAACTGCTCGAAGCCGCCGAACGCGAAAATTCCGCTGACGGCAAATAACCGCCGCTTTTGATTGACCGTATATTCTGGAGAACGCACCGAAAAAATCAATCTACGCCATCGTCGGACCGACGGCTTCGGGCAAAACCGAAATCGGTGTCGCGCTTGCTTTGCGACTTGGGAACGCCGAAATAATCAACTGCGATTCGGTGCAGATTTACCAAGAAATTCAGATTGCGACGGCGAAACCTTCCATCGAAGAAATGCGCGGCGTAAAACATCATTTGATTGATTATGTCGCGCCGGAAATCAATTATACGGCGGCAGATTGGGCGACTGATGCCGGGGAAAAAATCGTCGAAATCGAACGGCGCGGAAACGTCTCGATTCTGGTCGGCGGCACGGGTTTCTACCTTCGCGCACTGCGCCAGCCGTTTTTTGAATCGCCGAAAACCGACGAAAGATTACGAGAAAAGTTAAATAAATTAAAAGAAAAAAAAGGCGCGGAACATCTGCATAAAATTTTGCGAAAGGTTGATGCCGCATCCGCCGAAAAACTTTTCCCGCGTGATTACGTGCGTTCGATGCGGGCGTTAGAGGTTTATTTTCAGACGGGAACTCGTCTGTCGGAAATTCAGCCGCAGCGGGCGAAGTCGCCGGAATTCGCGGATCGAATCGTAATTTTCGCCCTTGATCCGCCGCGTGATGTTTTATATGAAAAGATTAACGCCCGCGCCGCAAAGCACTTCGCCGGCGGTTTGATTGACGAAGTTAAATCCCTGCGCGATAACGGTTTGCCGGATGAGACGAACGCGCTCGGCGCACACGGTTATCGAAGAGTTTGCGAATACCTGCGCGGCGAGCGAAGTTTGGAAAGCGCGATTGAGCAAACCAAACAGGACGTGCGAAATTACGCCAAACGGCAAATGTCTTGGTTTCGGCACAAAGAAAAAGTGATTTGGCTGGAAGGCTTCGGCGACCAAAAATCAACGCAGGAAAATTTATTTCGGTTGGCGGGAATCGGTTCAATTTAGCTTTCCAGAAATTCAGCTTCGTAGAGGCGAGATGTTTATAAAAACAATTTTGCAAAAAATAGTGAGTTCCGTAGAAACAGCACGATTTTATGCCGTTTCTGCGAAACTCACTCCTTTTTTTCTTGATAAACTTTGAGTTGTGAATGTAATGTTCCTGACGGAACTCAGGAATCTTCAGCTTCCTGTAAAAATTCGGATTGAAAATATAGAACCGTTTTGGAAGATCAAAGCTGCTTCAAAAATGTAAATTATAAAAATGTGTTAATAAAGTCGTGGAAAATTAACCTTTTTTGTTTCTGCCGAGTTTGCTGACCATTACGGATTTGCGTCCGAAACGGATGGCTTCCGAGCAGGTCGAAACCCAAATATCGAGAATGCGACCTTTGACCGCGCCGCCCGTGTCGGCGACTGTGTAAGTTCCACTGTATGAACCGGCATCAATCTGAATGCGCGAACCGAGCGGTAAAATGCGCGTGTCGGCGGCGACAATTCCGCGCCGGACGGCTCCGCCCATCGCGGTTTTGCCCTTCAGACAATACGCCGTCGCCCTGAAAGCCATCGTCTTCAGCGTCGAGGTTTTGTCGTCTTTATCGTCTGGAATGATTGGTGTATCTTCGGCGGGGATTTGAACTTGAAATGTTTCCGGTTGATTATTCTGTTGTAAATTCGGCTGCAAATCAATCGTTAAATTGACCGCTTCGACGGTCGGATTCAAGTAGAAAAAAAGTGTTCCTATCAATCCGAGCGTGCCGAGGAATGTGCTTCCTCCGGCTAGGTTTCTGATCATTAAAGTAGCTCCTTATTGTTGGTTTGTTTCCTTCCGCGCAAGCCGCCGTTTCCTATTAAACGGTTTCTAAAATTCTTTGAATTTGGATTTTATTTGACTTGATACGGACGAACGCAGAATGTTCCGCGAAGAGTTTTTCTTAAAAACAATCTGCAGAATATCATTTTGAAAACGGTTTTGTCTAGCGGGTTGAAATTCGGCTCGCCCGAACCGACCGGCAGACGATTGAAACGGATTGATAAATGCGCTTTGTTGTTAGACTTCACGCGGTGAATTTCGTATATTTCAAACGGCGCATCAAATAAACCAATTCTGGAGAAAATACAATCTATGCAAGAACGTCGGCAAACGCCGCGCTACAACATTTCTTTTCCGATTCGGGTAGCTTGGAAAGACGAACACGGGCGGGAAATCGTGCAGGACGGATTGACGGAGAACATCGGACAGCACGGAACTCTGATTTTTCTGCCGCGTGCGCTGCCGTCAGTCGGAAGCAAGGTGAGTTTAACCGTCACGGAAAACCCGGACGACGAAGTAACCGTAACGGCACTGGTTATTCGCCTCGAACGCAACGCCGCGCATCCGCAGGCGGCTTTTGAATTAACCGATTCTCTGCGGCTTTGGAAAAAGAAAGTTTGGGAATACGCCGGTGCAATTCTCGCCGCCGAAAAACCTGAAGAACACGAAGAATGGTGAGGCACACAGTTATCAGTCAACAGTTATCAGTCAACATTTAGAATCTGATAACTGATAACCGATTATGAATATTCTTGTTTTAGGCGCGGGACGAATGGGACGCGGGGCGGTTTATGATTTGGTTCATAATTCGCCCGACGTGAGCGCGGTAACGATTGCCGATTATGATTTGGCGAAAGCCGAAGCAGTTGCCGCCAATATCAATAATCCGAAAATCAAAGTCGAGCGAATTGACGTTTCAAATTACGAAGCCGTCGTCAATCTGATGCGCGGACACGACGCAGCGATTTCGTGCGTTAATTATTGGTATAACGTCGAACTCTCGAAAGCCGCGATTGCGACGAAAACTAACTTTTGCGATTTAGGCGGCAATAATTACATCGTTGATTCGCAGCTCGCGCTCGACGCGGCGGCGAAAAACGCCGGAATCAACATTATTCCTGATTGTGGACTCGCGCCCGGAATGGTTTCCGTTTTGGCGATGCACGGCACGAATCGTTTCGAGCAAATCGAGGAAATTCATATTCGCGTCGGCGGTCTGCCGCAGAATCCGAAGCCGCCGCTCAACTATCAATTGGTGTTTTCAGTCGAGGGTTTAATCAACGAATACGTCGAAATCGCCCGCGTGATTCGCGGCGGCGAAATCATTGAAGTTGATTCGATGACCGAACTCGAAACGCTTGAATTTGAAAACTTTCCCGCGCTCGAAGCCTTTCAGACTTCCGGCGGAACTTCGACTCTGCCCGACACTTTTCTCGGAAAAATTAAAGAACTCGATTACAAAACGATTCGCTACGCCGGACACTGCGAGAAATTTAAAACGCTGATTGATTTGGGTTTATGCGGAAGCGATGAAATCGTCGCCGATTACGCCAAAGTTACGCCGCGCAAGGTTTTGGGCGAACTTTTGCAGCGTAATCTGCCCGCCGATGAACCGGATTACGTTTTGATTCGATTGGAATTCGTCGGCACAAAGGACGGCGCACGGAAAAGACTGCGTTACGACATCGTGGATCAATATGACGAAGCGACGAACTTGAGCGCGATGATGCGGACAACGGCGTTTCCGGCTTCGATTATCGCGCAGATGGCGGCGCGCGGCGAAGTCGGTTTGCGCGGCGCGACTCCGCAGGAAAAAGCGATTGACCCGAAAAAATTCGTCGCGGAACTGGCGCGGCGCAACATTTTGATTAAAGAATCGGAGTTTGACGATTAAAATCTGGCTTTCAAAAAACTCGGAAATTTCCGTGCGTGAACAAATCATCGCGCAAATATCGCTCGGCATCACGGGCGGCAATTTGAAAGTCGGCGAAAAACTTCCCAGCACCCGCGAAATCGCCCGCCGCTTTCAAATTCATCAAAACACGGTTTCCGCCGCTTATCGCCGACTCGCCGAGCGCAATTTAGTCGAATTCAAAAAAGGCAGCGGCTTTTACGTTTGTAAAAACGATGCCGAAACAGCAAACGCCGACGTTCTGCTTGAACGGCTGATCAGCCGATTTTTTCAAGATGCCGCCGCGCACGGCTTTTCGACCGATGAAATAATCGCCCGTCTGCAAAATCGGCTCGCCCCGAAATCGTCGCCGCGTCTGCTCATCGTCGAATCGGATTCGGAGTTGCGGAAAATCCTGACCGCCGAAATCAGCGCGATTACCGACCGCCGCGTGGACTCGATTTCTTTTGAACGATTTTCGATTGATGTCGCTGATGACGCGCAAATTTTGATTTTCGATAAATCAAACGACGCGCAGAACACTTTGCCGCACAACAAAAATCGTATTTCGCTCAAAGCTAATTCCGTCGCCGATTCGATGGCGGGACAGGCGCGTCCGCCGGAACATAATTTAATCGCCGTCGTCTCCGGTTGGGAAAAGTTTACGGAACTGGCGAAAATGTTTCTGCTCGCCGCCCGCATCGCGCCGGAAACTCTCATCTTTCGCTCGCCGAATCAAACGAACTGGAAAAGCGGTTTGTCGGCGGTTTCGATGATTATCTGCGATGCGGCAGCGGCGAAAGAGTTTCCGAACGACAACAGAGTTCGTGTTTTTCGTTTGATCGCCGACTCGTCGCTGAACGAATTGCGAAAATCAATCGCGTAAAGTTTCAAATCAAATCAAACGCGGAGACGTGACACTTTCGGAAAGTGTCACAATCGCCGCGCCGGTCTGAATCATCAGATGCTACGTTTCTAAATGTTCTCAAATTTTTGAAATGCAGGTGGTAATATGAAATTTTTACTGATGAGAAAAATGGTTCTCGGATTGATGTCGGTGTTGGTTTTTAACGGTTTGGCGGCGACGGCGATGCGGGCGCAGACAAACGACCGGGACGTAATTTTCGGAAAAATAAAGATGCTTTCTCAAAACGGCGGCGAACTTAAAGAAACGCCGGTGCGCGTTCGTTTCGGAACAGACTCGATAGAAATAAAATCTTTAGACGGCGGAACGGTTTTCAAAGTTTTTAAGTATCAGACGATTAAAAACGCCGAATACTCTTACACCAAACATCCGCGCTGGAAATCGGGTCTCGGCTTGGGCGCGATTTCGATTCTTTTTCCGCCGATGCTTTTGGTCGCCATTCCGCTCGGCTTTACGAAACACCGTAGGCATTGGCTGACCATCAAAACGGAAAATGACTACGCCGTTCTACAGTTGAGCAAAGGCACGAGAAAAGTTTTTATGCCGGCGTTCGAGTCTTTTTCGGCGGTAAGAATTGACGCGCTCGGCGAAAGTAAATAGTCGGCGGCGGCGACGGTTCGATTTTTTGTAAAACACAATCAAACGAGAATTCAAAAGCCAGCGGCGATTTTTATTTGTCCCTGACTTGACAAGATTTTTATTTGTATCTAAAGTTGTTACAGATATGGCAGCCAACAGTCAATTTGCAATAGCAGTTCACATTTTGACGGTTCTCGCCAAAGCGGGCGAAGAGAATAATGTGAAATCCGAGTATATCGCCGCGAGTGTCAATACGAATCCGGTGGTAATCCGTCGGTTGTTGGGAGATTTGAGTCAGGCGCATCTGGTGATTTCGCAAACCGGCGCGAACGGCGGAACGCGGCTGGCGAAGTGTCCGAACTTGATAAATTTGGCGGACGTTCACAAAGCGGTTTCGTGCGGAAAAACCTTCGCGCTGCACCGGCAGACGAATGACGATTGTCAAATCGGCAAAAATATCCGATGCGTTTTAGAAAAACTGCAAACTGAAATCAGCGATGTGGTCGAAGCTAAACTCGCACAGTTTTCTTTGCAGAGTTTTTTGGAGGCAGTCGAGAAAGTCGGCTGTGATAAAGGTGAAGTTTTAAGTTAATTTTTTTGATCGTATTTGTATCAAAAGACGTTACAGAAGTGTTAATTAAACGAAGGAGAAAATATATTAATGGAAAATAATAAACCGAACGGAGAAACGATTTTAGAGCATTTGAATTGGCGTTACGCGACGAAAAATTACGACGCGACCAAGAAAATTTCCGACGCTGATTGGGAAACTTTAGAACAGTCTCTGATTCTCGCGCCGACGAGTTTCGGCATTCAGCCGTATAAATTTATCGTCGTCACCGATCAGGCGTTGAAGGAAAAACTAAAACCGGCGGCTTGGGGACAAGCCCAGATTACGGACAGTTCGCA
>JAYVGL010000235.1:0-4053 GCA_043772175.1 Pyrinomonadaceae bacterium
TCTCCAACAGCCGTTCCATATTCGCCGGGAACGCCGGTGCGCCGAAATCGAGATTGACCGTAAAAATACCGTTCACGACCTGCACGGACGCAACGGTAATCGCCGTCCCGACCGGCGCGTTCATCGCATCGAACAGCGCGAACTGCATATTGTAAGTTCCGTTCGTCGGCAGCGCGACGGTCGAATCGGTAAAGCGACCTTGATAAGTAAAAGCCGTTGTCTGCGCCCTGACGGAAGCGAAACACGCCAAAAAGACTAAACTCAGTAAAAACATCGTGCGCGAAATTTGCGCGAAATCCATTTTTTCTCGTTTCATTATTTTTCTCCTAAAGTTTCTATCTCGTTTGATAAAATTTCGGCGAGCGACGATGGGCAAATCATCACCGCGCCCGTTTCGGTTTCGGTAAAATGCGCCGCGCCCGTTTCTACTAATTGAAAAAGCCGTCGTTGGCTGATGTCGAAAACGACGGCGATTTGTTCCGCCGCGAGCATCGGCTCGGCGCACTTCGGGCAAGCAAATTGTTCCGCTGCTTCCGGCTGGCGGATGACGAAACGCCGTTTGGTTTCGACAAAAATCTCGGTTGTTCTTTTAAATTCCATCGGTTTTCAGCTAAAATCGGAAGCGGCTTGAATCTTTACTCCGGGCGATGGAAGCAATCTTAAATTCGAGGCAAAAAAAAGTCCTGAAATAAACCGGATTTATTCGGGATGTTTTTCGGATCGGCTGTTAAATCAAATGAACAAAAGGTTTTACAATTTCGGCGAGCATCGGCTGGACACGCATAATCAACGTCTTTTGTGCGGCGGCGAAACGATTAAGCTGACGCTCAAAGAGTTTGAACTGTTGTTTGCGCTCGTCGGAAACGCCGGAGATGTGGTTTCAAAAGACGCGCTGCTGGAGACGGTTTGGAAAGATGTTTCGGTCGCCGAAGAAACGCTCACGCGCAACATCTCGTGGCTGCGAAAAAAACTCGGCAGCGAGGCGGGCGGCAATGAACATTTTATCGAAACCGTCCCAAAACGCGGCTATCGTTTTACGGCGACGGTGACGATGAGCGACGCGCCGGAAATTATCGTCGAAGAACAGAGCCGGACGCGCATCCGCATCGAGGAAACTTTGTCGCTGTCAGAACCGCCTGCGGTAGCGGGCGGGTTAAGCGTCGGCATTCAGCCCTTGTTTTTAAGCGAAAATCCGCCCGCTACCGCAGGCGGTTCTGACAAGAAGTGGCTCGCGCTCGGAATCGTTGCACTCGTCGCAGTCGGTTTGACGGTTTATCAAATTTACTTTCGCCGCACCGCAACAAATACTTCGGTTGCCGCCCGCGTCGTACCGTTTTCCGGCTTATCGGGGCGCGAAAATTATCCGGCGTTTTCGCCCGACGGCAAACAACTCGCGTTTGCGTGGAACGGCGGCGAAGCGGACAATCTCGATATTTATGTGCGGCTTCTCGATGCGGGCGAACCGCTTCGTCTGACCGACACCGAATTTACCGAACAGCATCCGACGTTTTCGCCCGACGGTTCGCACGTCGCTTTTGTCCGCACTTTGAAAACGGGCGGCGAGGTCATTATTATTCCGGCTCTCGGCGGCGCGGAACGTCGTGTAACGCGGCTATTTTCCGGTTTTGCGAGTATTTCTTTCGCGCCCGACGGCGAAACGCTCGCCATCGTTGATACCGAAGATTCGACGACCGACAAAAACTACGGAGTTCACCTCGTCAATCTAAAAAACGGCGAACGGCGGCGTTTGAATCAGCCGGGCGAATACGCGGGCGAAACTACGCCGCGCTTTGCGCCCGACGGCAAAAGTCTGGCGTTCGTGCGCGTTGCCGCTGACAACTCGCAGGATTTATTCGTTTCTCCGACGACGGGCGGCGAACCGCGTCAAATAACTTTTGACCGAAAAACTATTCACAGCCTGGCGTGGAGCGCGGACGGCACGGAGATTTTTTTCGTGTCGCTGCGCGGCAGCAGTCAACCGAACATCTGGCGCGTCGCGGCAACCGGCGGCGAACCCGAATTGATTGCGACGGGCAACAACAAAGACATCACGAATCTCGCCGTTTCACGCGACGGAAAAACCATCGCCTTTGTCGAAAACACGCTTAATCTGGACATCTGGCGAACGGAGAAAAACCCGTCTGCGAAAAATCAGCCGGAGAAAAAGTTTATCGGTTCGACATATAACGAATTCAGCCCGGATTTGTCGCCGGACGGTTCGCGTCTGATTTTCGTTTCAAATCGCACGGGCAAAACCGAAATCTGGATGGCGGACGCGGGCGGCAAAAATTTACGGCAGATTACCGATTCGCCATCCGTTATCACCGCGCCGCATTTCTCGCCGGACGGTTCTCAAATCGTTTATTACGCCATGACCAACGGGAACGCCGACATTTTCAGCATCTCGACGGACGGCGGCACGGCGCGGCGTTTGACCGCCGACGCATCGGAAAAAACTGCGCCGATCTGGAGCGCGGACGGCACTTCTATTTATTTTGTGTCAAACCGAACGGGCGAAAATCAAATTTGGAAAATGTCGGCGGCGGGCGGCGAGCCGGTTCAAATAACCCGGCAGGGAGCTTTTCAAATTCTCGCCGCACTGCCGGACGGCGACGACATTTTATTTGTAAAAACAGAAGATGCCGCCGTGTGGCGCGTGTCGGCAAACAGCGGTGCTAATGAACAAATCGTCCCGGAACTTGCCGCCGCCAATCTTTTCAGCGGAAATTGGGCGGCGACGCGGCGCGGACTTTATTTTCTCGCGCAAAATCCGAACAAATCACTCAAAATCAAGTTTTACGATTTCTCCGGCGGAAATGTCGCCGATGCCGCCGAAAAAGAATTGCCCGAAAATTACTACGGCGGCATCACCGCCTCCGCCGACGGCAACACTTTTTTATACGTCCGCCAAGACCAAAACGCCAGCAGCATTATGTTTGCCGAACTCGGAAAATAAGCCGTTCGTCGAAGTTCGGTATTTTACACGAGCTGCAATTCACGCTCACGCAGATATTTCAGCTTGTCGCGCAACTCGGCGGCGCGTTCAAATTTCATTTCGCGGGCGGCGAAACGCATATCGGCTTCGAGTTGGGTGATGGTTTCCTTAATTTGCTTCGGCGAATATTCGTCGTAGGAATCGAGATTGAGCGGAACTTTGAAATAATCGGCTTCATACGCCGTGACCAAAGCCGCGTCAATTGATTTGATAATCGTCGTCGGCGTGATGCCGTGTTCGGCGTTGTATTTTTCCTGAATAATTCTGCGCCGCGCCGTCTCATCAATCGCCTTTTTCATCGAAGCGGTGATTTTGTCGGCGTAAAGAATCGCTTTGCCGTCGGAATTGCGGGCGGCGCGTCCGATGGTTTGAATCAACGAACGCTCGCTTCGCAGAAAACCTTCTTTGTCCGCATCGAGAATCGCCACCAAAGAAACCTCCGGTAAATCCAAACCCTCACGCAAAAGATTAATTCCGACCAACACATGAAACTCACCTAAACGCAAGTCACGCAAAATCGCAATACGTTCCAACGTCTCCACTTCCGAATGTAGATAGCGGACCTTGATGCCCAACTCTTTGATGTACTCCGCCAAATCTTCAGACATACGCTTCGTCAAAGTCGTGACCAACACACGCTCGCCTCGATCGACCCTCAGCCTGATCTCTCCGACTAAATCATCCACCTGCCCTTTGCTGGGACGCACATCCACTTCCGGGTCAACGAGTCCTGTCGGACGGATGATCTGCTCAACGACCTGTTCCGCATGTTCCATTTCATACTTGGATGGCGTGGCAGAGGTATAGATCGTATTGCCCATCACCTCTTCAAACTCCTCAAACTTCAGCGGACGGTTATCCATCGCACTCGGCAAACGAAAACCATATTCCACGAGAGTCTCTTTGCGGGCACGGTCACCGTTATACATGCCGCGGATCTGCGGTACTGACATATGACTCTCATCGATCACCAACAAATAATCGCTTGGCAGAAAATCGATCATCGTCCACGGATGGGTCCCTGCCGCGCGCCTGTCAAAGTGCCGCGAGTAATTTTC
>JAYVGL010000236.1:0-14090 GCA_043772175.1 Pyrinomonadaceae bacterium
GTTTTGGGCGGAAATTCGATTTACATCGGCGCGGTCAGCGAAGATTCGAGCGGTTATCCAGACTGCCGACCGGAATTCTACGCGGCGTTTGAAAAAACCGTCGAAGTCGGCACGAAGCCCGGCACGAATATCAAAATCATCACGCCGATTATTCATTTGTCGAAAGCGGAAATCGTGCGAAAAGGTTTGGAGTTAAACGCCCCGCTTGAATTGAGTTGGTCGTGTTATCAAAGTGAAGATTTAGCTTGCGGAACCTGCGATTCGTGCGCTTTAAGACTGCGCGGATTTGAACGGGCGGGCGTGATTGATCCGATTGAATACAAATAATTAAAAAACACTTTTGCCGATTATCCACGTCGTCATACAACGCAGATTTTGCACGTTGGTCGTTTTAATCGGTTCGACGAACATTCCGCCTAATTTTTCCGTCGCCGAAATCAACATTTCTTCATCAACCAGAAACCGTTCGCTTTCGTCGGGCAGTAAATATCGGCGTTCCGCGAGTTGTTCTACTTTGTCTTCAATTCCAATCGTCGAAGCGAGCCGCGCGAAGAACAATCCCGAAGGTTTCAAAATCCGCCACATTTCCCGAAGCATCCGGTCGAAGTGTTTTTCGTCATCGGCGAAGTGAAGCACCGCGCAACTGATGACGACATCGAAAGTTTCATCGGGAAAAGGTATTTCTTCAACTGCCGCAATCCGAAAGTTTTCAGGCGGAAGATCGGGCGCAAGCATTTTAGCAAGAAATCGGACGTATTCAATCGCTTCCGGGTTTCGGTCAACTCCGAAGACTGGAAAACCGCTACGGAGAAAATAGACGAGATTGCGCCCGCCGCCGCATCCGGCATCGAGAATCTTCATTTCGGGTGAAAAACGATTTTTCAAAAATTGATCGAACAGGTAAATATCAATATCGCCGAAAATTTCGCCTGCGTTTATCATCGGTTCTATCATCAACTTTTGAAATCTTCGCGCACGAACGAAAACATTAATGCGTCGTGCTGAACACCGCCGATAAAAAGCAATTTTCGCAAAACTCCTTCACGCATCGCACCGGATTTTTCGGCGGTTTTCTGACTAGCATAATTTTCGACTGCCATTGCGACTTCGATTCGATTCAAATCCAAATCTTCAAAAGCTGTTTTTGCCAACAATCGTGTTGCCGTGTGAGCGATTCCGCGCTGTTGACTGCCGATGCGAACCCAATAACCTAAATTCGTCAGTTTGCGATGCTGATTAAATAAATTCAAAGACACTCCGCCGACGAACACATCGTTTTGCGCGTCAAAAATCGCGTAATCATATTCCGTTTGACTGTTCCAGTTTTCGATGCTGCTCGTGATGAAATTTTTGCTGTCCGCCGCAGAGTAACTTTCGTGACACCACGGTATCCAGCGTGTAAATTCGCCGCCGTGCGATTCTATTGCCGCTTCCAGCAAAAGCGGCGCGAAGGCGATTTCATACCGCCGCAAAATAATACTGTCAGACTTGATTTCACCTCGTATCATATTTCAAGTCGTTCGCGTTTTATCTTCAAACCGTTCAAATTTCCCAACGCGCCGAACGCAATGCTTTCGGTGCGGAAAAATTCCCGCGCCAAACCCTGAACTTCTTCGAGCGAAACGGCTTCGACTTTCTCGATAGTTTCTTCGAGTGAAATTTGTCTGCCGTGAACCATTTCCAATCTCGCCAAAGTTCCGGCGCGAACGCTCGAATCTTCCAAGCCTAATAAAATCGAGGCGGTGGTTTGTTCTTTGATTAATTCGAGTTCTTCGAGCGTGATGCCGTCGCGGACGACTTTGGATAATTCGGCGATGGAAATGTCCAGGACTTCTTCGGTTTGTTTCGGCGAAGTTCCGGCGTAAATCGAGAAAACACCGCAATCCTGATACATCGCCGCGCTCGCGCCGACGCTGTATGCCAAGCCTTTTTCTTCGCGGATTTTCTGCCACAAACGCGACGAAGTTCCGCCGCCGAGTGCGTTCGCCAGAATGTCGGCGGCATAGCGGCGTTCGCTTTTGGCATCAACGAATGGTGTGGCAATTATCAAATGCGCCTGTTCGAGATTGTTATTTTTCTTGATAATAATCGGCGCGGCGATTTCAGGATTCAGGATTTGGGATTTGGGATTCGGGATTCGGTTTTTTGAATCGAAAAATTTATTGGCTAAATCCACGATTTGCGCGTGTTCGACGTTTCCCGCCGCCGCGATGACTAAGTTTTGGGCGTTAAAAGTTTCGGCGTGATATTTTTGCGTCGCTTCGTGATTGAAAGTGCGGACGGTTTTCGGCGTTCCGGCAATTGACAGTCCGAGCGGATGATCGGGGAAAAGTTTGCCGTTGAAAATCTCGCCCAAAATATCTTCGGGCGAATCTTCAGTCATTTTGATTTCTTCGATGATAACTTTTTGTTCGCGCTTCAATTCCTTTTCGTCAAAGCGCGGATTAACCAGCATATCAGCCAGCAAATCAAAGGCTTTTTCTAACTGATTATCAACGACTTTGATGGCAAAGCCGGTTTCTTCGTGCATCGTGAAAGCGTCGAGACTGCCGCCTAGACGGTCGGTTTCAATCGCAATCTGGAGCGCATTGCGTTTCGCCGTGCCTTTGAAAACGGCGTGTTCGATAAAATGGGAAATTCCGTTTAATTCGTCGGGTTCGTGCCTCGAACCTTTCCGAAAGAAAAAGCCGAGCGTAACCGAACGAACGTCAGGCATTTTATCGGTGAGAACGGTTAAATCGTTAGCAAATCGCGTGGTTTCTATATTTTCTTTCATCGCATTACGGCAAAAAAGAATCGTAACATAAAAGCCGATACACACGCATCAGACCGTTTTGACGGCGACTCGAATAGCTTGGAAATTTGACAAAATCATTTGAAAATGAGAAAACCAAATAACAGGTTAGTAAATACTTACTCAATAAGATTTATTTAGAAATGAGCGAACGAACGATAGAAAAAACGTCGGAGAACAAGGGCTTGGAGCCTGGGACGAACGGAAACGGAACAAGCGGTTCGGGTCTTGCCGGGAAGGATGAAACGGCTCGAACGAAAACTCCCGAAACTGATGCGCCGGAAGCCAAACCGGAAACTAAAGACGTGAGCGCAGCCGAACCGGACGCCGCGACGGAGCAGGAAACGCCGAAGAAAAGCAAGCGCGTTCCGATTTTCATCGGCGCGGCGGTTTTTTTAATTGCGGCGGTGGTCGGCACGATTTACTGGTTTTACGCGCGGCAGTTCGAGTCAACCGACGATGCTTTTATTGACGGCGATATTGTGCAGATCAGCCCGAAGATCGCGGCGTATGTGACGAAAGTTTACGTCAAATCGAACCAGCCGGTTCATAAAGGCGATCTACTCGTCGAACTGAATACGCAGGATTTTCAGGCGAAACTCGACCAGGCGAAAGCGCAGCTTCGCGCCGCTGAAACGCAGAAAAATGCGTCGCGGGCGCAGGTTAATTTGACCAGAAAAACGACCGGCGCGAGCCAAACGCAGGCGGTTTCAAACGTGCAGACGGCGCGCAGCAATGTGCAGCAAACGAAAGCCGCCGCCGATGCGAAACAATCTTTAATCAATCAAGCGCAGTCGGCGGTGAAAACGGCGCAAGCCAATCTCGCGCAGACGCGGGCGACCGCGCCGCAAGTCGAATCGAATTTGAAACTGGCGCAGATTGAATATAGCCGACGGCAGAAACTTTACGACAACGGCGACATTTCCAAGCAATCGCTCGACCAAGCCGTCAACGCTTTGCAGGCGGCGCAGTCGCAGTATAACGCGGCACTCAAGCAGATTGACGCGGCGGCATCGAGGGTCAGTGAAGCGCAGACGAACGTCGTCGTCGCGCAGGAAAATTATCGGCAATCGCTGGCGCAGGTTAATCTAACCGAATCGCAGGTCAACGAATCGAGCGGGCGACTTCAGGACGCGAACGCCGCGCCGGAACGCATCGCCGTCAGCGAATCGCAGATTGACACTTCGCAGGCGGGCATCGAACAGGCGCAAGTGGCGATCCGCCAAGCCGAACTCGATTTGACTTACACGAAAATCTACGCGCCCGAAGACGGTTTTATCACGCGCAAAACGGTTGAAGAAGGGCAATTTGTGCAGACGGGAACGCTTTTGATGGCACTTTCGCAGTCGGACGAAGTTTGGGTCACGGCGAATTTCAAGGAGACGCAGTTGGAGTTGATGCGCGTTGGGCAAGCCGTCGAACTCACGGTTGATGCCTACCCGAGTCAGACGTTTCACGGCAGAATCGAAAGTTTTCAAGCCGGAACCGGCTCGCGTTTCAGCGCACTGCCGACAGAGAATGCGACGGGCAATTACGTCAAAGTCGTCCAACGCGTCCCGGTCAAAATCGTCTTCGACGAACAGCCCGACAACGCGCATCGGCTCGCGCCGGGAATGTCGGTCGAGCCGTCGGTGAAGGTAAGGTAAACGATGAATGATGAATGATGAATGATGAACGATGAATAGTTTCTTGAATTCATCCCTCATAATTCATCATTCATAATTTTTTATGTCAGCAGACACGGCGACAATTGAAGCGATGGGCGGCGAAAAATCGCGCCCCGCAATCAATCCGATTTTAATTATCGTGATCCTGACGATTGCGACGTTTATGGAAGTTCTCGACACTTCCATCGCTAACGTCGCGTTGCCGCACATCGCGGGCAGTTTGTCCGCCGGACAGGAAGAATCGGCGTGGGTTTTGACTTCGTATCTGGTGGCGAACGCGATTATTCTGCCGATTTCCGGCTGGCTGGCGACTTTTTTCGGGCGCAAGCGTTTTTATATGGCTTGCGTTGCTATCTTCGTCGTCAGTTCGTTGATGTGCGGACTTTCGACGAATCTCGGAATGTTGATTTTCTTTCGCATTCTACAAGGTCTGGGTGGCGGCGGACTCGCGCCCTCGGAACAGTCAATTATCGCCGACACCGTGCCGCCGGAAAAACGCGGCATCGCCTTTGCAATTTATGGTTTGGGCGTGGTTTTCGCGCCCGCCATCGGTCCGACGGTCGGCGGCTGGATTACCGATAATTATTCGTGGCACTGGATATTTTTCATCAACATTCCAATCGGCATCATCTCGCTTTTTCTAACGTGGTATTACGTTCACGAGCCGAAAAGCACCGCCATCGAACAAGCGCGGATGAAAAAAGAAGGCTTTTCGATTGACTGGCTCGGCATTCTTTTGATCGCGGTCGGCATCGGTGCGCTCGAAATCGTTTTGGACGAAGGCAACCGCGAAGATTGGTTTGCATCGAGCTTTATCATCAAATTTGCGGTGATCGCCGTCATTGCTTTGGTCGTCGGCGTAATGTGGGAATTTTATCAGAAAAATCCGGCGGTTGATGTGCGTTTGCTGTTGGATCGCAATTTTGCGAGTTCGTTTCTATTGCTTTTCGCGCTCGGCTTTATTCTGTTCGGTTCGACTTTTCTGCTGCCTTTGATGTCGCAGACTTTGTTCGGTTACGATGCCGTCACCGCCGGATTGGTCATTTCGCCCGGCGGTTTCGTCGTGATGGCGATGATGCCGATTGTCGGCGGCGTTTTGCTCCCGCGAGTGCAGGCGCGCTGGCTGATTTTGTTCGGTTTGATCGTGTCCGCTCTCGCACTCTGGAATCTGACGACGCTTAATCTGAACGCGGCTTACCCGGATTTAGCGTGGGCGCGGGCTTTTCAGGCGTTCGGTTTGGCGTTTCTGTTTGTGCCGATTAACACGGCGGCTTACACGGGAATTCCGGCGGGCAAAACCAATAATGTTTCGGCTCTGATGAATCTCGGGCGTAACTTGGGCGGCAGTTTCGGAATTGCGATTCTGTCAACGATTCTGTCGCGCCGCTCGCAGTTTCACATCAACACTTTGGGTTATTATACGTCCGACTATAATCCGAATTACACCGAATGGATCAGTCGCACGGCGCAGCTTTTGCAGCAGCGCGGCGTGTCGGCGATGGACGCGGCGAGTCAGGCGAAAGGTTTGATGTGGGCGCAAGTTTTGAAACAGTCGGCGATGCTCTCGTTTCTCGATGCGTTTTATTTCCTGATGATCCTGATAATTTGCGCGATGCCGCTCGCCTTTCTGCTCAAGAAAAACAACCCTGGCGCGGGCGGCGGTCATTGATTTCGGCTGATAAAAAAGGCGAGTCGCCGGCTCGCTTTTTTCCGTTTTTGACGTTACGCGATTATTTTTTGTCGTCGCCTCCCGTTCCATTCCCGTTGCCGTTGCCGTTTTTATGCATCTGGTCGCGGAAAAGATTTAATAAAAGCAAGGTTCCGATTCCGCCTCCGCCGTCGCTGCCGTTTCCGTTGCCGCCGCCCGAGGCCATTATGTCGGGCGTGATGCGAACGCCTTTTTCGCCGATGACTTTTAAGGTTTCGATCAAAGCCACGCCGTTCGCGCCGAGCGCGTTGACCTGTTCGTTATACGCCACGCCCTGCGCTTCGCCCATCAAACGAACTTTTTCGGCTTCGGATTTGCCGGTTTCCGAAATGTAATAGGCTTCGCCTTCGGCTTCGCGTTTGCGCTGCTCCGAGCGTTTGGCGGAGATTTCCACGCCGACCGTCGCTTCCATCAAGCTGCGCTGATTGTCCGCCTGCGAACTGGTTTTTTCCAGCTCGATGCGCTTGATTTCGGCTTCGCGCTGGGCGTTGAACATTCCCTGTTTCTGCTCGGCGAGAATTTTCTCCGTTTGCGTTTTCATCAATTCTTCGGGCAGGTGAATGTGGCAAATCAAAACATTGACGACATCAACGTGATATTTCAAAAGGTGCATCCGAACTCTCGCTTCGGCGCGTTCCTGTTCTTCGTGACGATTTTGCAGATAAGCCATCGCCGACGATTCCGATGCTTGATTTCTAAAAATCGAGTCAATCAGCGGGTGCATCACGTTTTGAACTAATTTTTCCGTGCTGCCTATTTTCGCCACCATAAACGGCGCGTCTTCCGGCTTAACTCTAAAGACGACACGCACTTCCAACTGCATCGTGAAACCGTCTTTGGAAATTACGGCAAACGGATCGAACGAATTCGAGGTATCTTCCGCCGTCCATTCGACCGTCATATTCGTCGTCGGAATAATAATCGGCGTGGTCGCCAGGGTGTTAACGTAATAACGTCCGGGTCCGACGACGGTTTCTTGAATACCGCGATAACCTTCGGGAACTACGTAGGCTTCGTGCGCTCCGCTGTCCAATCTTTTATCCGCCGGATCGGAAACGAGTTCGGCTTTGATCTGGTCAATCGTCAAATTGTCGCCGTCAACTTTGTCCAATTTTTCCGCCGCAATCGTGACCTGTTCCTCTTCTTCGCGTTCGAGCCGTTCGCGGACTTTCGCCGCCATCGCCTGCCGGATTTCTTCGCCGGGGTCTTTGCCGACATTGGAAACGATAACGGCGACTTCGCCTGGTTTTACTTCTTTCGCCGTGTCGGGAATGACTTTGAACAAAAGCGGATTGATGTAATAAGTTCCAGGCAGCAAAATGTCTTTCTGCGGTCCGCGCTGTCCGCCGTTCGAGATGAAGACGTTGCTGTCCTGAAAATTATCGTGTCCCAAAATCTGCGTGGCGACGTAATCGCGCGGGTCGAGCGGCGCGCCGTCTAAGGCTTCGACTAAGCCGACCGTGTTTTCGCTGATTGCCGTCGCGTCGAAAAGTTTGATGTTGAAAAGTCCCGGCTTGATGTTGTTGGCGTTTTCGATGTCCAAAGAATTCGTATGAATTCGGTAAGTTCCGGGCGATAAAACTTCGACCTGTGCGCCTTTCTGTCCGCCGTTGTAAATAAAACTTTCCGCGTCCTGGAAATTTTTATGACCTTTGACGGCTTGCCCGAAAAGTCTGCCCTGCGAAAGTTGCGCTCCGTCGGCGGAAGTCAGAACGCCGACTTTTCCCGTCGGAATCATTGCGGCTTTGGCGACTGAAACTCTGAATAAATACGGGTGAATCGCCCATTTTCCCGGCGGCAGAGTGCGAAGCTGAATGCCTTTCACGCCTCCCTGTTTAATGAAAGCAATCGGGTCTTGGAAATTATTGTGCGCGTTTTGAGCGCGGTCGGGTGCGAAAATCGAGCCGGTCTGCATCGGTTCGCCGTCAATCGCTTCGATCACGCCGAGTTCGTCCGCGCCGATTTCGACCAGCGGCACTTTTCGCACGACCGCCTCAATCGGATACCAGACGAAATGAAGTCCGGGTTTCAGCACGTCGGCTTGAATTCCAACTTCGCCTTCGGTCGCAATCACGCGACCCTGCGGCATTCTTTTCCCGACGTAACGACGCTCTTTGACGGCGACTTCCTGCGAACCGACGTTCACCAGAAACCGCGTTACGACATACCAGACGACACCCAAAACAACCAAAGCGATAACCGCTAAAACGATTATCGGAATTAAATTTTGTTCCATTGTAGTTTCCTCGATTTAATAAGAAATTAGCTGTCAACGACCCGAACAACGCAAATCATTTTCTCTCTCTGACAATGTTAATACGTTTGACCGTAAAACATTTCAACAGACAAAAATTATTCGTCTCAAACTTGATTTTACTCTTATTATTTGCGGTTGATACTTTCATCCTGACCTGTCGGCGCGAAAACTCATAATTTCGCGTCTGAGCCAAAATAATGCGCCCGCCGTTCTTTCCTGTTGGGGAAGAGCTGCGAGATGGCTGTCTAGCAAATCAGCCAAATCGTTCGCCGATAAATTTTTAAGTCCGTTTTCACGCCGGAATTTTATCACCGTTTCCGCCGTTTCGGAAAAAGTTGCGGCATCCGCGCTCTCAGCGGCGAGGCGAAAAAGTTCGAGAGTGTTGAGTTTGTTCGGTTCATTCGTCCAGATTTTTCGGATTTCACGAGCCGCTTCGATTTTCGATACTGCCGACAGACTTAATTCTTCGGCTTTTTTTGCCGCTGATGCTGCCGATTTCGCCTGTTCTTGAGCGCGAGTTTCTTCGCCCGTCGCCTCAAAAAGCGAGCGAAACGGCGGCGGTTTGGCGAGTTGTTCTAGATTGTTTGCGGCGAAAGATTTTCCTCGGCGTTTCAGATAAAATGCGAAGCCGAGAACCGATAACGCTCCGACGGTTACGATTGAGATAAAGAAGATTAAAATGAAAGTAATCATTTAAGAAAAACAAACGCCCTTCGTATAAACATCATTCCGAGCATTGCCTTCAATTCATATCTACGAAGCGATTTGTAAAAAGTTTAAGCTAATTTGGGAAACAAAAGTAATTTGCCATTACAAAACTTGGAACTTTAGACGGCGCGGCAAATTATTCGTCTCATTGAACGATGAGCTAAAGGAAAAACCACGAAAAAATATTATTGACAAATGTTTTTTGTTTATGTTTAATTATATTTAACTTAACCCCAATTCAATTCGTTTTGAATTTTCATATCTGACATTCCGTTAAGTTTTCTGAAAGATCAAATACAAAACAACAGGAGAATTTTTATGTTTCGTAAGATTAATTCGAGCAGAGTTCCGCGTCTATTAACGGCTTTGGCTTTTCTAGCAGTCGGTGCGGTAACGTCCGTGACGGCGCAGTCGGTTTGTCTTCAGCAAGGTCAGTCTAAGACTTTTAATTACACATCAAGTTTCGGCAGTGCCGGTTCCGCCAAAGCGACATTTACGCTTTTGGGCGATATGTTGACCGTCGTTTATAAAAACACTTCGACGAGCAACACATATCTTTCTGGGTTAGGTTTCAATACCGCGCCGCACACGCTGCCGGAACAGGTTCAAAGCTCTTCGGCGTCGAGAGGCTGGTCAACCGGCGCGGGCGCGGGCGGCGGTCTCGGCAGCTTTGATTTACTCGCGTATGGTAACGGCGGCAACAAGCGCATCGCCCCGAATACGCCGGTCGGAACGGCTGACTTCACGCTGACCTATCAGCCGACACAAATTTGCATCGCGGAAAACATCGTCCATTTGACCAGTCTGCCCAATGGCAGCAGCGAAAAACCGACCGGCGTGATGGAAATTCCCGCCGGCGGCGGTGGCACTGGCACCGATTCTACGGAATAACCACGAGATAAGTAAGCAGACAGAATAGTTTTATAAATGCAGAAGCCCGCACGAAGCAAGGGCGCAAAGACACAGTAACTTCGTTACCTTCGTGCGTGTTTCTGCAATGATTCACTTATCAAGTAATTCTGTCCGACTACTTAACCAAAAAAAACTCGAATTAATTTTTACACCTTTGTTGTATGACTTTACAAAAGTCTGAAAAGCAAATAAAAATAATTGCAGAAAAAGTTAAATCTGCAAATTTAAATAAATCAGGAGAAACGTCAATGTTTAATGCTGTCCGAAAAAAATGGAGATTGTCGGTTTGTTTAATGTTACTCGTATTCGTGTTGTCGGCTTCGCCGGTTTTTGCCCAGAGTGAAATGATTTTACAAAGTGATTTTGAGAAAGGAACCGAGAAATGGGAAGCTCGCGGCGAACGGATTTCGATCAAAAGCGATAAAGAGCAGGCGGCGGGCGGAACGAAGAGTATGAAAATTTCCGGTCGTTCGGCAAATTGGAACGGCACCCAATTAAACATCACAAAGATACTTGCGGCTGGCAAAGCGTATAAATTTACGGTTTCCGTCAAACTTGCGAAAGGCGAAGCGGCTGATGAAGTTAAGATGACGATGCAGCGCGGAGATAATCAGTGGGACGGAGTTGCACTGACGACGGCGAACGCGAATGAATGGACGACATTTTCCGGGAAATTCAAGTATCCGGGCGGCGATCCGTATTTGCTGATCTACGTCGAGGCGGCACGCCCGAACACGGCTTATTACATTGACGATTTCAAAATAGAATCGCTCGGCGATGATATTCCGGCGCAAACCGGCATCATTCTGCAAAACGACTTTGAAGATAAAACCGCCCAAAACTGGATCGTTCGCGGCGATAATGTTGAAATGTTCAGCACCAGCGCGGGCGGCAGCCAAAGTTTGAAGGTTGCGGGGCGAACCGCCAACTGGCACGGACTGGCGTTGGATATTTCGCCGCTGTTATTCAAAGGTCGAACTTATCTGATTTCCGTTTCGGCGAGATTGGTAAAAGGTCAAACCGGCGACTCGTTGAAAATGACGATGATGCAAACGCCGCCGAAAGGCGATATGACATATATGCCGATCACGAATCCGACGACCGTTACCGACGGCGGCTGGGTAATTTTATCGGGCGAATACAAAGTTACGACAAACGATAATAACTTGCTGCTTTACGTCGAATCGGCAAATGCGACGACATCGTTTTATATTGATAATTTCGTGATAAAAATGCCTTAAAATGACTCGACGGAAAATAATGATAAAACCCTTTTTGAATTCGGCAACAGCATCCTTTCTATCGCTTCCTCATCTTGGTGATTAATCGCGTAAATCGTAACGGTTTAATTTCAATTGCAATCCGCGTCTGGTGATTCCTAAGTTTTGCGCGGTGCGTGTTACGTTGTGATTAGTTCGGCTAAAACCTTCGTTAATCATTCGGCGTTCGAGATTTTCGACGGCTTCGGGCAGAGTCATATTTGCCCACGAAAATTCCGCGCCGCCGTGTGCCAGCAATTTGTTTTGAACGGTTTGGAACTGCGCGGAAACCGGACGAATTTCGGGCGAAAGATTTTCCGGCGTGATGATCGAATCGTCTTCGGCGCGGGCGACGATGCGCTGAATTTCGTTGCAGAGCTGGCGGACGTTGCCCTGCCAATCAAAAGCCATCAGCAAATCGAGCGTTTGCGGCGCGAATTCGACGTTGCGCCGTCCGAATTTCGCCGCGTAAATTTTCAAATAGTGATTGACCAAAACCGGAATGTCCGTGCGGCGCGTGCGAAGCGGCGGCGCGTGCGAAGCGGCGGCGCGTGGAGGCGGATGACGCTAAGACGATAATATAAATCTTCGCGGAAACGTCCGTCTTTGACCATCTCTTCGAGGTCGGCGTTGGTCGCGGCGATGACGCGCACATCAACTTTGACCGGTCGCTGTTCGCCGAGCGGCTGAATCTCGCCTTCCTGCAAAAACCTGAGCAGTTTCGGCTGAATATCGAGCGGCAAATCGCCGATTTCGTCGAGAAAAAGCGTGCCGCCCGCTGCGGTGCGAATCATTCCAGGTGAATCGGAGTTCGCGCCCGTGAACGCTCCCTTTCGATGTCCGAACAGATGCGCGTCCGACAAATCTTTGGAAACGGCGGTGCAGTTGAACGGAATGAACGGCTTCGCGTGACGCGCTGAAATTTGATGAACGGCGTTGGCGACGAGTTCCTTGCCCGTGCCGGATTCGCCCGTGATTAGAATCGTGACATCAGACGAACGAATTTTTTGAATTTCGGCGACGAGTCTTTCCATCACCGGACTCACATAAATAAAATCGGGTAACAAATCTTTTTTGGCAGCGTTCGGTGCGGATTGTTTTTCACGTTTCGGCGCGGCGTGTTCCTGTGCGGCGCACGCCGTCAAACCCAATTCGACGACGCGCAAAAGCGGTTCGAGCGCGAGATTTTCAGGCAAAACTGCGGACGAAAAAGGCGCGATCAGCAAAAAAGCGGGTGCGGCGTTCGACGGATTGAAACGGCGGCAGAAAAAATCTTCGGTTTGCGCGAAACTTTCCAAATCTTCCGCCTGCCGGACGCGCTCGATTTCCGCGTCGGGAAAATTGTGTTTGGCGACGACGCGCATTTCCGCGTTTGCTTCCGGCGACAAAATTAAAACTCGGTCGGCGGAAGTTTCCTGCCGCAAAACCGACGCGAGTTCACGCAAAAGTAGTTCACGCGAAACGATTGATTCGGTTAAGCGCGACGTGAGCGAATAAATCAAAGTCTGCGGCGAATCATTAATTACGGATTTTGCGTCGGCGAGATTTTCGAGACTCGTTTCGGCGCGTTCCAAATCAATTTTCGCGCCCATCGCCGCAAAATCTTCGATTGCCTGCGCGACGAATTCACGCGCCCGCGCCGCGTTGGTTTCGGCGAAGGTGCGTCCGAGCCAAAAATGCGCGAGCGCGAGCCGGTATCGGTCGCCGAGCATTTCAAAAATCGAAACGCCGCGCCTGAAATGCTGTTTGGCGATTTCAAATTTGCCCTGCGCGAACGCCAGTATTCCCTGCAATCGGCGCAGTTCGCCGACGAACGACAAATCAATCTGCGTCTGCGAAACTTCCGTTTCGGCATTTGTTAATTCCGCCGCGCATCGCTCAAAATCTTTGTTTTGCAGATGCGCTTCGGCAATTAACAGACGCGCTTCGCGCAACGCCTGTCGGTCGCCGATGCTTTCGCCGATGGCGAAAACTTTTTGCGCCGCGTCCAATGTTTTTTCAGGTTTTTCTTCCGCTAGAAAACATTTTCCGAGCGTCCGCAGACACTGCCATTCATACCATTTATTTTGATGTTCACCGGCGATTTGGGCGGCGCGTTCGAGCAGATTTCGCGCTTCGACGAGTTCGCCGCGCAGAATTTTAAGTTCGCCCATCGAATCGAGCAGCATCGGCAATTTCGCGCTTCGCGCATCGAGATTCGCGGCTAAATCGAGGGCTTTTTCGAGAGCCTTTTCCGCTCGATTCCACTCGCCCAAAAGCGTTAGATGAACGCCCAAATTGTTATAACCGGCGACGGCGTTCGTCTGATGTTCGGTCGTTTCGTAATAGCTGACGGCTTTTTCGAGATGACTTAAACCTTCGTGAGCGCGGCGCGAAAAACAACAGACTGCCGCCAGATTCGTGTAAGTCATTCCCAACAGATACGTCGCCGGATGATCGCCGACGAGTTTGAGAACTTACTCCAAATGTTCGAGCGCAGGGCTGTATTCGCCTTCGTAAAGTTCGACGAGCGCGAGCGCGAAATAGCTTTCCGCCAAACTGCGCCAATCGCCCGTGTCCCGAAAATGCGCGAGCGCGGCGGTCGCGTGGTCGCGGGCAATCGGATATTCGTTAATCGTTCGATAAACACGCGACAAAGCGAGATAAATCGAACCGTGCGCGGCGGTCGTCTGATTCGGTTTCAGATGCCGTAGCGCGGAATTCAAAAGCGCAATCGCTTTCGGAAAGTCGCCTTGATCATATTCGGCGAAAGACGCGGATTTAACTGTAAAAGCAACGCCGCTGC
>JAYVGL010000237.1:0-7035 GCA_043772175.1 Pyrinomonadaceae bacterium
AACCACGCCGCCGACAATCGTCGTCGGGTCAACGCCCGCGTGTCCGAGAATCGTCGCCACCATCGAAGTCGTCGAAGTCTTGCCGTGCGAACCGGAGATACCGACCGAATACGGTTTCAAAGTCATCAATTCGGCGAGCATTTCGGCGCGCGGAATCACCGGAATTTTCTTTTCTCTGGCGTAAACAATTTCAGGATTGTCGTCTTTAACCGCTGACGAATAAACGACGACCTGCGCGTCGCCGACGCTTTCCGCCGCGTGTCCTTCGTAGATTGTCGCGCCGAGTTTTTCGAGCCGGTTCGTCGTTTTCGACTTTTTCAAATCGGAACCGGAAACCGCGAATTCGAGATTGCACAAAACTTCCGCGATGCCGCTCATCCCGATGCCGCCGATGCCGATGAAGTGAATTTTTTTAACGTGCCGAAACATAATTTTTAATTACGAATTTCAAATTACGAATTACGAATTGAATAAGAATTCCAAACATTCGTAATTCGTAATTTGAAATTCGTAATTATCTTACTTGAGCAAACTTTCTATCAAATTAACCGTAACTTCCGCCGCATCGCTTCGCGCCAATTTTTTGGCGGCGTTTTCCATCCGCGTAATCTTTTCGGGCGAATTTATCAATCCGTTGATTTCTTCCGCCAGACTTTTTCCCGACAAATCTTTTTGCAAAATCATTCGCACCGCGCCCGCTCGTTCCAACGCTTCGGCGTTTTTGCGCTGATGGTCGTCGGCGGCGGTCGGCAGCGGAATCAACAGCGCGGCACGTCCGGCGGCGGCGATTTCCGCGCAGCTTGTCGCACCTGCCCGACAAATTATCAAATCGCACTCTGCAAACTCTTCGACCATATTTGAAATATACGGTTTCACTTCTGCGACATCGCCCCAACCGGCGCGATTGTATAATTCTTTGATCGTTTCAAAGTCGCCTTCGCCCGTCTGGTGCGTGATGTTCAATCTATCATGCGACAAATCTTTCAACGCTTCGACCATCGCGTTATTGATCGTCCGCGCACCTTGCGAGCCGCCGAAGATCAGCAGATTTATTTTTTCTCCGCGCTGTTTCGGCACGATTTCAAAAAACTCTTTTCGCACCGGATTTCCCGTCACGATTCCTTTTTTGCCGAAATACGGCAAGGCTTCTTCAAACGTCAGCGCGGCTTTCGTGATGAACGGCGCAAGCCGCCGATTCGTAAATCCGGGCAGCGCGTTGGAATCCATCACGAGCGTCGGAACACGCATCAAACTCGCCATCAAAAGCACCGGACCCGAAACATAGCCGCCCGCGCCGACCACCACATCCGGCTGGAAACTTTTGATAATCGCCCGCGCTTCCAAAAAACTTTGCGGCAGAATAAACAAGCCTTTTAATTTCCCGATCAAGCCGACGTTTTTCAAACCCGCGCTGTTTATCAAAGAAAGCCGAAAGCCGTTTTCGGGAACGATTTTATTTTCCAGCCCGCGACTCGTTCCGACAAATAGGATTTCCGAAGCCGCATCGCGTTTCAAAATCTCTTTGGCGACGGCGATTCCCGGATAAATATGTCCGCCCGTGCCGCCGGCGGCGATTAAAACCTTCATAAATTTATTCAAACAAGATGAACAGGGTGAACAGGATTATTTTCTGCTATCAAAAATCTAAATTCACAAATCAAAAGTCTTTTTCTTATCCTGCCTATCCTGTCCATCCTGTTTGAATTCACTTTCGACTACTTCAAACCGGTTCGGTTCTTCCGCCGTCTGACGGGCGTTTCCATTTCAGAATTGTCCGTCGAATTCGCTCCCGAATACTGCGATAAATTCAGCAAAACGCCGATGGCGCACAGCGTGATGATGATCGAAGAACCGCCGTAGGAAATGAACGGCAGCGGAATTCCTTTCGCGGGCAAAATCGAAATCACAACGCTGATATTAAACAACGCCTGCACGACGATTCCGGTGATAATTCCGATTCCCAAAAGCATTCCGAATCGGTCGGGCGCGAGCAGGGCGGCGCGAGTTCCGCGCCACAATAAAAGCCCGAAGGCGAACACAATCGCTAAAGTCCCGATTAAGCCTAATTCTTCGCCGACGACCGCGAAAATAAAATCCGAATACGGATACGGCAGATAGAAAAGTTTCTGCTGACCTTTGGCGAAACCTTCGCCGAAAATCCCGCCCGAACCGATGGCGTAAAGTCCCTGCACCACCTGATAACTGCCGTCCGCCGCGTGTTCCCACGGATCGAGAAACGCGAACAGCCGCTTCATCCGAAACGGAGATAAAACCAGAGCCGCCGTGCCGAGCAAGAGCAAACTTCCCAAAGTCAGCAGAATATGCGTCCATTTCGCGCCCGCCGCAAAATAGACGGCGACGAAAACCGCGCATAAAACCATCGTCGTCCCCAAATCCGGTTCAAGCATAATCAACGCGCCCAAACCGCCGAGAACGCCGATGCACGGCAAAACCGTTTCCTTCAAATCGCCGATCAGCTTCTCGTTTTTCGTTAAGAAATATGCGAGAAATATCGGCAGCGCGATTTTAGCGACTTCCGACGGCTGAAACGAAATTCCCGAAAACCGAATCCAACGCTTCGCGCCGTTGATCGAATGAAAGCCGAAAACCGAGAGCAGCAAAATCCCGGTCAAAATCAAAATCGTATAGACGACCGTTTTATTTTGGTAAAGGTGATAATCAATTTTGCTGACCGCATACATCGCCGCCAAACCGAGCAAAGTAAAACCGAATTGCTTGTAAAAATAAGTAAACTGGCTCGCGCCCTCGGTTTCTTTAAGCGCGATCATCGCCGAAGCCGAATAGACCATCACCGCCCCGAACAGCGCGAGCGACGCGGCAATCGCAAACATAAACCACTCAATTCTGAGTTTTTTAGTCATCGCTTAATAAAATGAAAAGTTTACAAAGCCTTTCGCGGGTCGCAAAACAAAACCACGACCGTGTATTTTTTTTCCAGTTCGGCAAATTCTTTTTCCTTTGCCCGGCGGTCTTCTTCGTCGCCTTCCACGCCTCTGGACACGCCGCGACAAAGCGGTTCGTGAAATCGAATTTCTCTTCCTTTTCCGTCAATTAAAACATTGTCTTTATAACCGGCTTTAAGGTCGTTCAGTATTTTTTCAACCGTGGTTATCTCATAAGAAATCGTGTCGCCTTTATCGTTTTTAATCGGTTTGCTAACCTGCGTCGCCGCTTCGATATTCTGCGGCAAGCGGTCGAAGCGTTTTTTTTCAACCGTCTTTGACGGCGTTGGCGCAGCCGAATCGCTTGAATTTCGCCCCGCGCTTTTCGCGCAGCTTTGACTGTTTTGAATTAAACCGAACAAAATAAACATCAGCAAAAAAGTGTATTTCATTTCGTTTTTCCCGCCTGCGCTCTGGAATCAAGATTGAACACCTCGGTTTTGAAAATCGTTCCGCGCTCTTCGTAGCTTTTGAACATATCAAAACTCGCACACGCCGGCGCGAGCAAAATCGCGTCGCCGTTTTCGGCGTTTTCAAAACTTTTGTTCACCGCGTCTTTCAAATCTTCGGCACGGATAATTTCCGCAGAATCCTGCAACTGACTTTCGATATTTTCCGCATCTTCGCCGATCACAATAAGAGCGCGAACCGATTTTTCGATTAACGGCGCGAGCGGCGAATACGGAGCGTTTTTGCCGCGTCCGCCCAGAATCAAAATCGTTTTGCCGTCGCCTTCGCTCAACGCTTCCAACGCTTTCAAAGTCGCATCAACCGAAGTCGCTTTTGAATCGTTATAAAACTTTACGCCTTCGATTTCAGCGACGAATTCGATGCGGTGTTCCACGCCTTTGAAGTTTTTCACGGTTTCCCGCATCGAAGCGGGCGACGCGCCGCAAGCCAATCCGACTGCCAGACTCGCCAGCACATTTTCGACGTTATGCAAGCCGCGAAGAAAAATCTCGCTGCGCGTCGTCAAAACTTTTTCTTCGCCTTCAGCGCGGCAAACAAGGTCGCGCCCGCGCAAAAACAAACCGCTTTCCAGTTCTTTTTTAACCGAAAACAAAATGACTCTCGCTTTCAAACCTTTCGCCCAACTCGCCGTCATTTCATCGTCAGCATTCAGAACGGCGACATCTTCATTTGTCTGATTCATCAGCAGACGATGTTTCGCCGATGCGTAATCGGCGAAAAAATCGTAGCGGTCGAGATGATTCGGCGTTACGTTCAGGGCAACGGCGACTCGCGGGCGAAAATCTACGATGGTTTCCAGTTGAAAACTCGAAAGCTCGCAAACCGTCCAAGTTTCACTCGTCGAACTCTCCGCCAGATTTATCAAAGGCGTTCCGATATTACCGCCGACCTGCGTTTCGATTCCGGCGTTTTTCAAAATCTCGCCGATTAAAGTCGTCGTTGTCGTTTTGCCGTTCGAGCCGGTGATGCCGACGATGCGACCTTTCGTAAATCTATAAGCCAGCTCGACTTCGCCGATCACTTCGCCGTCTTTGCGTTCGACGTAACGCGCCGGAATCGAATTTTTCGGCACACCCGGCGAAATTACGACCAAATCAATCTGGTCGAGCAGCCACGAAGGAAGTTCGCCGCCGATCAATCCGACTTTTTCGGTTTTCAGAGAACGCGCTTCCTCCGACCATTCCTCAATCGGCTTTTTGTCGTGCAGTGCGACTGTTGCGCCGTGTTTCCTGAGAAATCGCGCCGCGCCGACACCCGATTTGCCCGCGCCGAGAACTAAAGTTTTTTCGCCTTCTAATTTCAATTGATTAACCAAAATTTTCAACAGGACGGACAGGATTTACAGGATAAATTAATTTAACAATGAAATGATTTTGAAAATTAAAATATCTGTTCGGCAAACCCGATTATCCTGTAAATCCTGTTAGAGTTCATCTCAACGCAATTTCAATGTGGATAAACTCAAAAGCGCAAACAAAATCGCCACAATCACGAACCGAAAAACGATTTTCGGCTCTTTCCAACCGGCATACTCGAAATGATGATGAAGCGGAGCCTGCAAAAAAAAGCGTTTGCCTGTGCCGCTCGTTTTCTTCGTAAATTTGAAATAACTGACCTGTATCATCACCGAAATCGCTTCAATGATAAAAACGCCCCCGATAAAGATGAGCAAAAATTCCTGCTTCGTTAAAATTGCGACCGTGCCGAGCGCGCCGCCGATTGCCAAACTTCCGACATCGCCCATAAAAACCTGCGCGGGCGGCGCGTTGTACCACAGAAATCCGAGACTCGCGCCGACCATTGCGCCGCAGAAAACCGTTAACTCAGCCGCTTCGGGTTTGTGCTGGATCAACAAAATTTCCGACCAGCGATAATCGCTCGAAACGTAAGTCAGAGCCGTCAAAGCCGCCATCGCAATAAAGGTGATGCTCGCCGCCAAACCGTCCATTCCGTCCGTCAAATTCACCGCGTTTGAAGACCCCAACAGCACGAAAATGATAAAGAACAAATACGGAACGGCGTAAATCCAGGTAACGGCAAGGCTAAAATCGGAAATCGCGGTTTGCTTGAAAAACGGAATGCTCAAATTCCAAGGGTAATTCGTAAACCAATACAGACAGCCCCAAACAGTTATCGCAGTTAACAGTTGACCTAAGATTTTCTGCTTGCCGGTCAAACCCAGACTGCGCTTTTTGACGATTTTGATGTAATCGTCAAAAAATCCGATTAACCCGAACGCCGTCGTCGCGCCCAAAGCCAGCCATAAATAAAGGCTGTCGAGCCGCGCCCACAAAATCGTCGAAAGAAAAACCGAGCCGAGAATCAGAACACCGCCCATCGTCGGCGTTCCCTTCTTCGCGTGATGTTCGGCGGATAACTCCTCACGAATTTCCTGTCCGATTTTCAAATCAGCCAGTTTGTTGATGACTTTGCCGCCGAACAAAAGTGAAATCAGCAGTGCCGTAATCGTCGCCCAAGCCGTGCGAAAAGTTACATATTGAATGACGTTCAAACCCTTGTAAAAAATAGAGTCGCCGCCGCGCCCGTAGGTTTGATAAAGCAATTGATATAAAAAGTAGTAGAGCATTGTTTTATTTGCGATTTTAGATTTGCGAACGGCGATTTTCTCCTCGCTCGTCTGTTATCTGTTGTCTCATTTCACATCTAATTTCGCAAAAAAGCGGCGTTGATTTATATCCGACCTTCGAGTTCAAACTTTTCCGACAATTTTTCAATGACCTTTTCGGTGCGGACACCGCGCGAACCTTTGACCAAAACAAGGTCGCCTGCTTTTATCCGGTTCGCTAAAAATTCTCCGGCTTCTTCGGAACTGTTGTAAAATTTTGCGTTCGTCAAGCCGTTTTCCTTCGCGCTCTCCGTCATTTCCTGCGCCAGACCGCGCACACCGATCAACAAATCTATTCCGCTTTTCGCCAATGCCGCGCCGGTTTCCGCGTGAATTTCACGTTCGTTTGCGCCGAGTTCGAGCATTTCGCCCGCGACGACGATTTTTCTTTTCGCATCTCGTCCGCCGTCAATCAAAGTTTCGACCATTCTAAGGAGCGCGGCGGGATTGGAGTTGTATGAATCGTTGATAACGGTGAAGCCTTCGGTGAAATGCAAAACTTCGCCGCGCTGCGACGGCGGTTCGATTGTTTCGAGCGCATCGGCGATTTCATGCGCCGTCATTCCGAAACTGAAACCGACCGCCGCCGCCGCCAAAGCGTTTGCAACATTGTGTCTGCCGGAAAGCGAAAATATCACGCTCGCTTTTTCATTCGGCAAATGAAGCGTAAAGTTCGTTTCGCCGAAGCGTTTCATCACGATTTCACTCGCCGAAATGTCCGCCGCGTTTTCGATTCCGAACGTGATCGTTTTGCCTTTATGCAAATCGCGCATCGCCGCCACTCGAAAATCGTCGGCGTTCAGAATCGCCGTGCCGTCCGGCTTCAAACCTTCGATCAATTCGGCTTTCGCCCGCGCCACATTTTCAATCGAGCCGAGATGTTCGACGTGAACCGGCAAAACATTCAACTCGACCGCGACATCCGGCGGCGTGATGCGGCACAAACGGGCGATTTCATTGTGCGGCGTGGACATT
>JAYVGL010000238.1:0-7961 GCA_043772175.1 Pyrinomonadaceae bacterium
AAAGCGGGCAATTGCTCTTTCTTGATTGTTCGCTTCGGAATTGACCAATGCCATTGAAACTCGTGCGGATTAAAAATTTGCGGATTCTCTGTCGTGCAAAGCAATTTTTCAAAATACAAAACATTGCCGTCGCCGAATACGACCAGGCGGCTGTAACCAATTTCGATTAAATCATAAAACTTGATACTCGCTTCGGCGTGTTCATTACAAAAATCAATAATAGCGTTTCCGAGAATTTGCCGCGCCTCCTCCGAATCAAGAGAATCTTTAACGAGTTTCTCCTGATTCGGTATTTTCGCTCTTTTCCAAGTGACCGGAGTGTCGGCTTTAGTTGATTTGACTTGCCAGCCAACTCGTAAATCTCAATTGATGACATCTACAAAATCATAAGTCTTTAAAACTTCCGCATTACGCACATAAGCTAACGCGCCTTCTAAAATTGCGCCCGGAATCGTGTCGGTTGAGAAAGGAAGTCGGATATATTTTGAGAGAACATCAGCCAGTCGAGAAAGTTGTTCGGAAGTGGAGAAAATTTCACTTTGCTTCATCCTTTTTTCTCCTCAACAAATAATTCAAAAGGTGAAACTTCGAGCGCGTCGGCGATTTGCCAAATAACCGTTAGCGTCGGATTTCTAACACCTCGTTCAATGCCACTGATGTATGTTCGGTGAAGATCAGAAATCTCGGCAAAATGTTCCTGCGACCAGCCCTTCGACTCGCGGACTTCCCTAACTTTTTTTCCAAATTGTTCTTGTTTGCTCACACAAAGCAGAATGAATTAAAGTAGCCTATCAGTCCACAGCCTATCAGTAACACAGTTAAATTTTGGCGAAACCTTCGACGCGCCTTCGGAATGAATGAAATGGCACGCGCCCGAATCCACCGACAAATACGAACAGGCAAACGCGCCGTATCTGAAACTGACTTCGGAGAAAAAAACTGAGAAGATCGGGAATATTCGGATTTGAGGAAAAGTTTATGATAAAAATCGCTTTGCAAGTTTTGATGATTTTATTTTCGACGCAGGCTCTTTTCGCGCAAGCGAATGAGGCGGTCGAACTTGACGATTTCGGTCAAGTAAATTCCGAAACGCTGGAATCCAGACTCGATTACATCGGGACAAGCCTTCTCAATAATTCGAGCGCGTGGCTGCAAATTATGATTTATCGGGGGGAAAGCGATTCTTTGGGTTCGCCGTATCGAAGGGCGGCGATAATGAAAAGTTATCTGAACGATTATCGAAAAATAAGCAACGACGTTTCCGTTACATACTGCGATACGGAAAAGGAAAATAGAACGCGTGTTTGGCTTTTGCCCGCCGGTGCGAGTCCGCAAACCTGCTCGCCGCCATCTCCGAACGTCTTCACGGCAACAACCTTGTTTGACGCTTTCTACAATTTTGACGATGCCGGATGCTGTGCGGTTAACGACTTTACCGCCGACAAAGCCGATGCTTCTTTGTCGGCATTCGCTCAGGAGTTAAAGAGAGTTTCCGAAAGCAAGGCTTACGTTTATCTTTATAAATCAAATTGGACGGGAGAAAGCCATAAATCGTCTTTCATCACAAAATGGCGGAAAACCGTAATGAAAAGACTGGCGAAAGAAGGAATCGAATCTTCGAGAATAATCGTCAAATACGGCGGTTACAGAAAAGAATCAGCCACAATGGAACTTTGGTTAATACCGAAAAGCAGTAAGATTCCAAAACCAAAGCCGGACTAATTTTCCGAAATGCGGAAACATTTTCATTTGACAATGACAAAAAGCTCGCTCAAACGAAATGAACGTCGTTTGAGCGAGCTTTTTATCATTCAAACGACGAAAACATACCATTTGGTATATTTTCGTAGAAATTTCTGCGTCAACGTCGTTTTTGGAAGGTTGACGCTCCAAAAATGATGTTGACGCAGAAATTTCTACGTTGACGCAGGGAAAATTACGGCTTCGGCGCGGGCGGCGCGGGTTTGGATTCAAAAAGCGGGCGCAAATCGTCGTAGATGGTTTGCGCGCCGGGAACGCCCATTTTGGCTTGAAATTGGACGGCTTTGTAATAGTTGCGGGCGAAATCATACGCTTCGCTGCCGCTGACCATCATCGAAGATTCGAGATTATCAACGATCTGCCGCAGCGGGCGCACGACTTCGCGGATGTCGGTAAAGACTTTCAGGTCTTGATTGAATTCGGCGACATCGGCGAACGGCTGTAGGAATTCGGGATTGGACGCGGCATACTGCGCGATTTTTTCCACGAACGGAATGCGGGCATCGCCGAGCTTCGACATTGATTTTAATTCCTCGCGGCTGACGACGGTTTTGAAACTGCTCGTCGCCGCCGTCAAATCGCCGGTCTTTTTGTTGATGTCGCTTTTTTGGGCATCGGTGATCGTCAAAGAGATTCTATTGTTAGTCATAAGTTGTTTTTTTTCAGATTGAAATTTAGATTGTGATTTTGTGGAACAGTGCCAAAGTAACACGATTTTAATGAAAGTCAATAATTTGTTTCTATTTTAATTCGAGTCGGAACAAGAATAATCAAGTAGCAGAAACGCTTCGGAATTTCCCGAAAACCTTGACAATCTGTTTTTCTAAAAACCGTCTCGGGCGTTTTCCTCTTCCGATAAAATCTGCGCTTTCGCCTCTTGGACGATAATCGGGCTGGTCGGGTAAATTTCGATGTCCGATTTGCTCAGGGCGCGTTTGATGCCGGTCGCTACGCGGTCGAAAACTTCCATCGGTTTGCTTTCGTTCGTGTTGAGCCAGAAATAGATTGACAAATTAACGCCTTCCGATGCTAAGTCGGTAACGTAAACGCTCGGTTTCGGGTCGTCTGCGACACCGTTCGTGTCATTTAGAACACTGATGATTTTCGCTTTCGCCCGTTCGATTTCCGCTTCGTAGCCGATGCTGATTGGCAGTTTCATTCGCCGCGCCGCGCCCGCGCCGCGAATCGTCAGCGGCTGCGAATACATTTCGCCGTTCGGCATCAAAATTCGCTCGCCGTCGTCCATCATCAAAGTCGTCGCCCGCACGCCGATATTTTCGACTTTGCCCTGTTTGTCTTTGACGAAGATGTAGTCGCCGATCTTAAACGGCTGTCTCCAGAGAATTAAAACGCCGGATAAAAGATTGTTGAGAATATCCTTGGTCGCAAACCCGACGATAAACGACGTAAAGCCCAATCCTGCAATCAAATCACCGAAGCGAAACGACGGCACGATCACCGTCAGAGCGGTGAAAATTCCCAGCACCAGAATAACAATTCCGATCAAGCGGCTGAACAGAATCCGCAGACGACCGTCTAACTTCGCACGTTCCGACGTTACCCAAAACAGCTTTTTGAAACCTTTGGAAAGCAGCCAGAAGAAAGCCAGAACAACCAGCCCGGAAGCGATGTAAGGCAACTGCTCGACGGCGGATTTTACCAAATTATCAACTGATGAGTAAGCGGCGTTCGTTACCTGCGAAGCACTTTCGAGAACCTTCGCCGGTGCATTCGTATTTTGTAAAAACATAATCTATTCTTGATTTTAAGCGAACGAAACAGCCGCTCGAAAAGGGTTATGAAACCAAAAGACGCGGTTAAGTTGCTTAAAAATTTCAAGCGCGAATTGACACCGAAAGTATTTATAATCAGAATAACCCTGAGTTAAGGAGAACATTATGCACAATACGAAAAACGATTTAACGAACGGAACACGCGGCGAAGTGGTCGAGATTTTGAATGCGCGGCTGGCGGATGTGATTGATTTGAAAACGCAAGCCAAGCAAGCGCACTGGAACGTCAAAGGCAGTCATTTCATCGGTTTGCACGAACTTTTCGACCAGGTGGCGACCGCCGCCGAAGCGCACACGGACTTGATCGCCGAACGCATTACGGCACTCGGCGGAACGGCTTTCGGAACGGCTCGCGTGGTGGCGAAAAATTCGACGCTCGCCGAGTATCCTTTGGAAATCGTTGACGGCACGGCGCACGTTGACGCGCTTTCGACGGCGTTGGCGGATTTCGGCAAAAATGTGCGGCAGGGAATTGACGACACCGACAAGATCGGCGACAAGGACACGGCGGATTTGTTCACGGAAGTTTCAAGAGAGATTGACAAACTTTTGTGGTTCGTCGAAGCGCACATTCAAGCGTAAGGCGAGTTTATTTATCAAAAAAAGGCGTAGAGATTCTGTCGAATCTTTACGCCTTTTTTTTGCGCGGCTAAAATAATCGAAGCGCAGGCACTCCGCCCGCCGCTAAAGTGCCGGGAGATCTATGTTTTAGAAATAGCGGTAATGACCGATGATTTTCCAATCGAAAATCACGTCCTCGGTTTGTGCGCCGCCGCCGATGTTGTGAATAATCGAATAGCGTTTGGTCGCTTCGTTGTAAAAATTTGAGACGATTCCGATGTGCGTCAGACCTCTGCCGTCCAAATCCCAGGCGACGACATCGCCGGGCTGGTAATCAGCGGCTTGCGCGGTGATCGGCAGCGATTTTCCCTGGCGCGTAAAGTAGGTTTGCAGATTCGGAACGCGGCGGTGATCTATGTTGCTGTCGGGCGATTTCAGACTCCATTTTTTCGGATAAACGGCGAAATTCGCTTTCATATCTTCGTGAACTTCCTTCTGCAAATCAACGCCCGCTTTGCGAAAAGCGCGAACTACGACATCCGAACAAACGCCCGTCGCCGGCGGCACGTCGCCATTCGGATACGCCAGAACGACGTAGCTCGGATCGTAATTTTTAGTAACGCTCGTTTGCTCGACCGCACTTCCGAGCATTTTTTTGATTTCCTTTGAAGCGATGTCGGCAATTTTCGGTTCGGCGACGGGCGGGCGGCTCTGCGCGGTTGAATGCCAATCGCTCCGACAGGCGATCACCGCGAATAAAAAAACTATCGGCGCAAAACGAACTATTTTTTGAAAAGATGACATCGTGTTTTCCTCCCGTTTTTTCCGGCAAACGAATTTTAGCAAATTTACGATGCCGCCGATAGAAAAAAGGATAAAGAATCTTTCGAGACTTTATCCTTTTTTCCACCGTTATATTTTCAAACGCTTTTTACGGGACATCGTAAGCGGGAATCGGCAAATCGGTGTCGCTGCCGAATTGGAAACCGCCGACCGAATTGTTGGAGCTTCGCAGATAATACCAGAAAGTCGCGCCGCCGCTCGGACGGGCGACCGCCACGTCGTCGCGTCCGTCGCCGTCGTAGTCGCCGACCGCCGGAACGTCCGCCGCGATGCCGAACGGGACGGCGACGGACGCGCCGTTTGAACTGTTCAGAATATACCAGGTGCGGGCGTTATTGACCGTGCGAACGACGGCGATGTCGGCTTTGTTGTCGCCGTCGTAATCGCCCTGCGCGGCAGTGTCGCCGCTTGCGCCGAACGCCACGCCGGACTGCGTGTTATTGCCGCTGTTGACGCGATACCAGGTTCCGTTCGACGGGCGGAAAATCGCCACATCGGTTTTGCCGTCGCCGTCGAAATCGCCGGGAACGGGAACGTCCGTCGCGGTTCCGAACTGCACGGCTCCGTAATTGTTCGCCGGATTGGTCGAAGTATACCAGGTTCCCGCTGACGGGCGATAAACCGCGATGTCGGCTTTCGAGTCGCCGTTGTAATCGGCGGCAACCGGAACGTCGCCGCTCTGCCCAAAGCGCGTAGCGACGAAACTGTTGTCGGAACTGCGGAGGTAATACCAGGTTCCGTTCGACGGGCGGAAAACGCCGATGTCGGTGATGCCGTCGCCGTCGAAGTCTTCAGGTGTCGGGCGGTCGCCGCTTTGTCCGAACTGCTGCCCGCGAAACGTATTATTAAGACTGTTCTGGAGATACCAGGTTCCGTTCGACGGGCGGAAAACCGACAAATCCGTTTTGCCGTCGCCGTCGAAATCGGCGTTGGCTTTGACGCGAACGATTCTCGAGATCGTTCCGGTCGAGATTCCGCAAACGTATAACTCGCCGTCTTCGTCTTCGCCGAAAGAAGATAAATTAAAATTGTTAACCCAATCCAAAAGAACGGTTTGCTGATTGTTGTTCGACAACAAAATCTCGCCCGTGCAGTAATCGCCGTAAATGTAGCCGCCGTTCGGCAGACTTCCGCGAGTTCCGCGATAAACGTAGCCGCCCGTGATCGAACAGCGTCCGCCCGAATGATCGTATTGAAAAACCGGAGCGGTGTAATTCGCCGGAACGCACGATGCCGGATCGAGATTCGTGCATTGATTTCCCTCGTAAACGCGCCAGCCGTAGTTTCCGCCTTTGTTGATAACGTCCACCTCTTCGATGACGTTCTGCCCGACATCGCCCGCCCAAAGCTGTTTCGTGCCGCCCCGGTCGAACGACCAGCGAAACGGATTTCTCACGCCGACGGCGTAAATTTCATCCGCGCCCGCCACGCCGACATACGGATTGTCCGCTGGAATCGTATAAGCCGGATTGGTATTATTTCCCGAAACGTCGGGCGTGATGCGGAGAAATTTGCCCAAAAGTTCGTTGACGTTCTGAGCGCGGTTGCCCGGATCGTTGCCCGAACCGCCGTCGCCCATTCCGATATAAAGATTGTTCGCGCCGTTATCAACGCGAAACTCGATCATCCCGCCTTTATGATTGGCGAACGGTTGGGCAATCGTCAGCAAAATTCTTTCGGAATTCGGATCGCCGAGCGTGTTGGTCGCGTCGGTCGTTTTGAAACGCGCGATGATGGTCGCGCCGTCGCCGGTGCGCGTGTAATTAACGAAAAAATAACCGTTCGCCGCAAACTGCGGATGAAATGCCAAACCGAGTAATCCGCGTTCGCCGCCCGACAAAATTCTCGAAGTGATGTTCATAAAGTCGGTCGGTGTCGTTGAACCCGGCTGAACGACTTTGATGATGCCGCCCTGCTGTAAAATAAAATTACGCCGTGTGCCGTCTTTGGCGTTCGTCAAAAAAAGCGGCGAACTCAAACCCGAAATATATGGCTGGAGCTGAATCGGCGGCGGCACCGTCTGCGCCGTCGCTACCGAACTCAAAACGATAAAAACCGATAACAAAGCTGCTGAAAACCTAAAATGTCGCATTATTGAAACCCTCCGTGCTTTTACTCCTAATTTTTCGACTCCGCCTTCCGACCGATTGCAGAAATACATTCAAATCCAAACAATTGTCATCGGTAAATGCAATGATTTGTTGAATCGGCAGTGTTCTGAAAAAACGGAAAGGGTGAACCGATTGTAAAACATCGGAGCCGGCAAAAACAAGTTAAACAGCAATGACTTTGAAAACAAACGTCTTCAAAGTCAACCTGAGTCTGCGAAAAGAATTTATTCGCCGGATTAAAAACTATTTTTCCTTGTTGTAAGGAATACCCAAAGCCTTCGGCGCACGCGACAAACCGATGAACCCGGCGAGGACGATAATCGTCAAAACATACGGAATAATTTGAATAAACTGCACCGGAACGGGTTCGCCCGAAGCCGTTTTGAGATTGCCGAGCGGAATTGTCAAGGCTTCGGTAAAACCGAAAAACAGACACGCGATCAAAACCTGCACGGGTCGCCATTTTGCCAGAATCAACGCCGCCAGTGCGATAAATCCGCGTCCCGCCGACATTCCGCGAGTAAACAAAGACGATTGCCCGGTCGAAAGATACGCGCCGCCCGCCGCTGCCAAAACGCCCGACAAAATAACCGCCGTGTAACGCATTCGCAAAACGCTGACACCCGCCGCGTCCGCCGCCGCCGGATTTTCGCCGACTGCCCGAAGCCGCAAACCGAACGGCGTTTTATACAAAACATACCAACAAACGGGAACGAGCAGCAAAACCAAATACGAAGCGACGTTGATGCCGAGAAACTCCGGCAGCAGATACGCTTTATCAATCTGCGGAGTCGAACCCGACGAATCGTAAATCGCGCCGCTCAAAAGCTGCGGCAAACCGAGCATCAAAAAGTTAATCGCCGTTCCCGCGACGACCTGGTTGGCTTCAAAT
>JAYVGL010000239.1:0-16475 GCA_043772175.1 Pyrinomonadaceae bacterium
AGGCAATGAATATAAATACCATCGTCTTTGAACAAATAATTGACCGGCACGACGTATGGTTCGCCGCTTTCCAGCACGCAGCCGAGATGTCCGAAGTTTTGCTCTTCCAAGAATTTTCGCGCCGTTTTTTCCTCTGAGTTTTTTATCATCGAATGTTGGGGATGCAACGAATGTGCCTGAGCGGGAAACGGTTTGAATCGGGTGTTATTTGTTTGACGAAAGACAACAACTGCGAAAAATCCCGCGCTTTTCCGCGAAACTTTCCACGGCTTGGCAGTCGGATATGCCGGGAAGTCCGTGTTTTACGCCTGGCATACTGCTTGCGACTTGTCGCGGAAAGTCGGACCACAAGAAAGTTGGAGATTTTATGAAGATATTAATTGGATATGACGGTTCGCCCTCGGCTGATGCCGCGCTCGACGATTTGCAGAAAGCCGGACTGCCCGCCGATGTCGAAGCCACAATTTTAATGATTGCCGAAGTCTGGCTTCCGCCGTCCCGTGGTGACAGCGCGAGCAATCATCCGACTGATGCCAAATCCGAACAGAGAAAAAAACACTGCGATCCGGCACAAAATGCCGTGACGGAAGCGAAAACTCTCAGCCGTTACGCCAAAGAGCGTCTGCAAGACAACTTTCCTCACTGGAAAATTATTTCGGAAGCGGCGTGCGGTTCGCCGTCAAGGAGAATTCTTGCGGCAGCCGACGAGTTCAAGACGGATTTGATTGTCGTCGGCTCGCAGGGACGAACGGCAGTCAGTCGTATTCTTTTGGGTAGTATTTCGCAAAAAGTTTTGACCGAAGCACACTGCTCCGTCAGAGTCGCTCGCGGGCGCGTTGAAACAGAGCCGAAAAGGTCGTGCATTATCATCGGTTTTGACGGATTATCCGGCTCGCTGGCGGCGGTCGAAGCGGTCGCCTCCAGATTTTGGCTGGCAAACAGCGAAGTTCGTCTGCTCGCCGTCAGCGATCCGATTACGCCGTCTTTAATCGGACGTTTTGTGCCGCCGATTGCCGATTCAGTTGAAGAAGTCAACGAAGGCGAGCGCGAACGGCTGCACAAACTGGCGGAACCGGCACTGCAAAAATTAAAGAACGCCGGATTGACAACGGCTTTATCAATCGTCGCCGGAAATCCGAAACAGGTTCTGGTTGAAGAAGCCTCACGCCGGCAGTCCGATGCGATCTTCGTCGGAGCCAACGCCGCCGGCAGCCGACTTGAAAGGTTTTTGCTCGGCAGCGTTTCGGCGGCGGTTGCCGCCCGCGCATACTGTTCCGTTGAAGTAGTCCGCACGACTTAAAAATACTATGAATGAAATTGAAAATAAACAATTGTTGAGCGCGGATGAGGTTCGGAATATCAATGCCTATTGGCGGGCGGCAAATTATCTCTCGGTCGGACAGATTTACCTGCTCGATAACCCATTGTTGCGCGAGCCGCTTAAAATCGAGCATATAAAGCCTCGCCTTCTCGGACATTGGGGAACCACGCCCGGACTGAATTTCATTTACGTTCATCTGAACCGTTTGATAAAGATGCACGATCTGAATGTCATTTACATCGCCGGTCCCGGTCACGGCGGACCCGGAATCGTCGCCAACACTTATCTCGAAGGCACTTATAGCGAAGTTTATCCGAACATTTCCGAGGACGCGGCGGGAATGCGGAAATTGTTCAAGCAGTTTTCGTTTCCCGGCGGCATTCCGAGCCACGTCGCGCCGGAAACGCCCGGCTCGATTCATGAAGGCGGCGAACTCGGTTATTCTCTGGCACACGCTTACGGCGCGGTTTTCGATAATCCCGATTTGATTGCCGCGTGTGTGATCGGCGACGGCGAAGCGGAAACCGGAGCATTGGCGGCAAGCTGGCACTCGAACAAATTTCTCAATCCGGCACGTGACGGAATGGTTTTGCCGATTCTGCATCTGAACGGTTACAAAATCGCCAGTCCGACTGTTTTAGCTCGCCTGAGCCGTGAAGAACTGACAAGTTTGATGTTTGGTTACGGTCACAAGCCGTATTTCATCGAGGGCGATAATCCCGAATTGATGCACGAGAAGATGGCGGAAACGCTCGACTCCGTTTACGCCGAAATTAAAGCTATTCAAAATCAAGCCAGGGCGAACGGATTCACGACGCGCCCGGTTTACCCGATGATTGTGCTGCGCTCGCCGAAAGGCTGGACGTGTCCGAAAACGGTTGACGGCTTGCAGGTCGAAGGCACGTTTCGCGCGCATCAAGTTCCGCTCGCCGAACTTGCGGCAAAACCCGAACATTTAAAAATGCTCGAAGAATGGATGCGCTCGTATCAGCCGGAAGAACTGTTTGACGAAAATGGAAAACTCGTTCCCGAATTGCGCGAACTCGCGCCCGCAGGCACACGCCGAATGGGAATGAACCCGCACGCCAACGGCGGAAAACTGCTCGTAGATTTGGAGATGCCGAACTTCTGCGATTACGCCGTCGAGGTTTCCAAACCGGCGACAACTTTCGCCGAAGCGACCCGCGTTACGGGCGGATTTTTGCGCGACGTGATGCGGCTCAACGACGATCATAAAAACTTTCGCCTGTTCGGTCCCGACGAAACCGCCTCGAACCGTTTGAGTGCCGTGTTTGAAGCGACGAACCGAACGTGGACGGAAGGCGTGACACCTTCCGATGACCATCTCGCGCCGGACGGCAGAGTGATGGAAGTTTTAAGCGAACATCTCTGTCAGGGCTGGCTCGAAGGCTATCTGTTGACCGGGCGGCACGGATTGTTTTCGTGTTACGAAGCCTTTATTCACATTATTGATTCAATGTTCAACCAGCACGCCAAATGGCTGAAAACTACAAGAAACATTCCCTGGCGGCAGCCGATTGCGTCGTTAAATTACCTGCTCACCTCGCACGTCTGGGGACAAGACCACAATGGTTTTTCGCATCAAGACCCAGGGTTTATTGACCACGTGATCAACAAAAAAGCCGAAGTCGTGCGCGTTTATCTGCCGCCGGATGCCAACACTTTACTGTCGGTCGCCGACCATTGTCTGCGGAGCGTAAACTACGTCAACGTGATAATTGCGGGCAAAAAACCGTCTTTGCAGTATCTCGATATGGAAGCGGCAATCAAACACTGCGCCGCCGGCGCAGGCATCTGGGAATGGGCGAGCAACGATGAAGGAAACGAGCCGGATGTCGTGATGGCTTGCGCCGGGGATGTTCCGACATTAGAGATTTTAGCGGCGACCGATATTTTGCGCCGACACTTTCCCGATTTGAAAATTCGCGTCGTCAATGTCGTTGATTTAATGAAACTCCAACCGACGAGTGAACATCCGCACGGATTATCGGATAAAGATTTCGATTCGATTTTTACCACCGACAAGCCCGTGATTTTCGCTTTTCACGGCTATCCGACGTTGATTCACCGGCTAACCTATCGCCGGACGAATCACCGCAACATTCACGTTCGCGGCTACAAGGAAGAAGGCACGACGACCACGCCGTTCGATATGGTTGTCTTAAACGATTTGGATAGGTTTCACCTCGTCATTGATGCGATTGAGCGCGTCCCGCAACTTCAAAAAATCGGCGATGCAGTCCGCCAGAAAATGCACGACAAACTCATCGAACACAAAGAATATATCAACGAAGTCGGCGACGATCTGCCGGAAATCCGCGATTGGAAATGGAATTAAAAGATTTCAAATTTCAGGCTAAACTCGAATTTATTGCTTTCAGAGTGATGCCGGAACTTTAATTTGAATTGGAAGCGGAAATCAAGAACCTGAAATCTGGAAGCGGAAATGTTACTTCAAAAAAGTTTTTGGAGTAACCAGTGTGTCGGATGAAACCGTTTGCCAAAAAATAAAAACAACTTCGTCTTTTCGCTTGCGCCGAAAACGCGACACTAATACGTTTGAAAACAAATTATAAAAAATGGAGAGCGGTAAAAATTACAAGTCTCGCCGTTCATTCACAAGCCGAAAATAGTCGCCGTCAATAACCGACAGATGCAGACGAATTTAGCGCGATTGATTGCCGGGTGCGACAATTTACAGCATTCGGTTATTTCAAATCTCCAACTAGAGAGGCTTCTTATTGCCGCTCGAACACCCGCAATCTGCGCCGCAGCCGGATTTGGACGTAAAGGATTTTGTTTTGCGCCAGATTATCTGTCCGACATACGCTAACGCCGCTGCGACGATGACTACGACGATGATTGATTGAATGTTCATAATCTTTGGATTCAAAATTCCGAATTTAAGATTCAAAAATAAAATCTTGAATGTTAAATTCCGAATCTACGCAAACCCCAACAGCCGCCCGCCCTGAAAAGTTAAGAACGCTGCCGCGTATGCCAGAACCGTCATATAAACGACCATAAAAATCGTCCACGACCACGAATTCGTTTCGCGGCGGACGACGGCGACGGTGGACATACACTGCATCGCCAGCACGAAGAAAACCATTACAGTAACGGCGGTCAAAGGTGTCCAGACTTTCGTTCCGTCATCACGTTTCGCATCCCGAATCGCCTGCATCAAACCTTCCGATTGCGCGTCCGCGTCCTTGCCGGTGTTGTAGATAATGCTCAAAGTCGAAACCAAAACTTCTCGCGCCGCGAACGAAGCAATCAACGCCACGCCGATTTTCCAGTCAAAGCCGAGCGGTCGAATAACCGGCTCGATAACGTGTCCGAGTTGTCCGGCATAGCTGTTTCGCAACCTTGCGCCTTCGCTTTCCTCGGCAGCTTTCTTTCCCGCCTCCAAAACCGCTTCATCAGTCGCACCGACTTTTGCCGCCTGTTCCGACTGCTCACCGCTCACTGCTGACTGCTCACTGTTTCGAGGAAACGCCGTCAACGCCCACAGTATAATCGAAATCGCCAGAATCACCGTTCCGGCGCGTTTCGTAAATTGCCAGCCGTTGTTCAGCATATTTTGCAGAACGCTTCGCACATTGGGCAAACGATACGGCGGCAGTTCCATCACGAACGGCGGCGGCGGCGATTTTAAAATCGTTTTCTTTAAGATAAACGCCACGATAATCGCCGTGATAATTCCTAAAGAATACATCGCCAGCATCAAAACTGCGCCGACCGAAATAATTCCGAAAACGGTTTGTCCGGCGAAAAACGTCGCAATCATCAGCGCGTAAACCGGCAGACGCGCCGAACACGACATAAACGGTGCGATCATAATCGTCGCCAGACGATCTTTCGGACTCTCAATCGTTCTGGTTGCCATAATGCCCGGAATCGCGCAGGCGAAACTCGACATCAGAGGCAGAAACGCCTTGCCGTGCAAACCGACTTTGCTCATCAATTTGTCGAGCAAGAACGCCGCCCGCGCCATATAACCCGTGTCTTCGAGAATCGAAATGAATAAAAATAAAAGCAGAATCTGCGGCAGAAAAACCATAATTCCGCCGACTCCGGCGATCACGCCGTCAACGATTAAATCGGTCAGCAAACCTTCGGGCATACTGGTTCTGACGAAATCGCCCAACGCGCCGAAACCGGCTTCGAGCAAATCCATCGGCAAGGTCGCCCACGAGAAAATCGCCTGAAAAACCAGCAGTAAAATCCCGATTAGAATGACGAGACCGAAAAATTTATGCGTCAAAACGCGGTCAATCTTTTCCGAAAAATTTCGTTCTTCGGTTTGCTTCGGAACAACCGATTCCTGATAAACTTCGGAAATAAAATTGTAGCGAGCAAAGATTTTTTTATTGATCGCGTTGTCGTCCTGAAGGCTGAGATGCATAAAATCAGCATCGCCAGCCGTGCCGGAAAACTGCTGATTGGTCGTCAGCGTCTGATTTTTCGCAGCTTCGTAAACTTTGACGGCGAGTTCTTCAACTCCGACTTTTTGCGTGGCTTTGATTTCGACGACCGGAATTTGAAGTAGTTCGGCGAGTTTTTTCGTGTTGATTTCGAGGCTTTGTTTTTCCGCGACATCAACCATTGTCAGGGCGATGACAATCGGGATTTTGAATTCGAGAAGCTGCGTGACGAGATAGAGATTGCGCTCGAGATTGGTCGCGTCAACGACGGCGATAATCGCGTCGGGCTTCGACAAATCTTTGAGTTTGCCGGTTAGAACGTCGCGGGCGATCTGTTCGTCCATTGAAGTCGCGTCGAGACTGTAAAGTCCCGGCAAATCAATCAAACGCGCCGCGCCGTCGGGCAGCTTCCAAATTCCTTCCTTGCGTTCGACCGTTACGCCCGAATAATTCGCCACCTTTTGGCGCATTCCCGTCAGCGCGTTGAAAAGCGTCGTTTTGCCCGCATTCGGATTGCCTGCCAGGGCGATTACGAATCCCGGTTTGTTCGTTTGATTATTTTGTTTGACTGGCTGCCGTGTTGCTTGATCGGCGATTTTCAGATTCATTGAGGAGTTTCTACACTTTGAACTTCTATCGTGTCGGCTTCATTCTTCCGCATCGCCAGATGATAGCCGCGCACACGAATTTCCAGCGGATCGCCGAACGGCGCAGATTTTACGACTCGGACGGACGCGCCCGGCACGACTCCCATTTCCATCAGACGCTTGGTGATCGAACTGTTTCCTTTGACGTTCGTAACTTTGGCGGTCGCGCCGATTGGCAAATTCGTTAAATTCATTGTTTTGAAAAGGTAATTTTAATATAACCGTCTTATCAAGTGGAATTGTAGCTTAATTGAAATCAATTTTCAATTTCAACAAAGTGAATTTGAAAATAAATGAGAAATTAAGACGGCGATAAAAATCTGTTTCTCATTTTTCACGGCTGCGGCGACAAAATCTGTTTCTCCGAAATGAGATCGGCTTGATAAATTCCGAACGCCAGACGCAGCGGCAAACGCTTTTCGTCGTTGCTCAACCAAAGGCGCAAATTATATTGGTCAATTGCCGGATTGCCCGTGCTAACGGAAATTAGCTGTGCCGAAACGGTTTCGCCGCGCAGATTGATAATCGAAGCCGCCGCCGGTCGGAGCGTGAAAACGTAAGCCTTCGCGTCGAGAAAAACGGCGACGCGCGTGTCGTTAACCGGGTTCGTTAAATCTTTACTCGGCTTGAGGTTAAACGAGCGCACCGCATAAGCCAAAGACAAAATGCTGTGCGTCCCGACCGGAATCTCCATCTGATTTCCCTTGCCGCTCATCGCCAAACCCGTTCTTTGATCGAATAAAATTTGCTGGCTGAAAGCGGCTAATGCGCCGTTCAATTTCAGTTCGATTTGCTGCGGCGCGAGCGATTCGGGGTTGACGTTCGCCCTAATCACGTCGTTCAATCTAAAAATCGGCTGATTCGGTTGAGTTTCCGTTACCGTCGCCGTCAGAAGCAGACTGTCCTGTCCCGAAAACTGTTTGCGTTCTTTGGCTTGCAGCGTTATTAAACCGATCATCTGCCCGCCGTTGGTCAGTTGGTATTCAAGCGTTTCGCCTAATTGAAACGGCAGTTCTTTTGAAAGCGGCTGATTTTCGATATACGGTGTCGGTGTGACAATCGGCTTCGGCGCAACCGGCGGGCGCGGCGTTTGCGCCGCCGTCGGAGTCGGCACGGCAGCATCTTCCGGCGCGGCTTGAACGCTGGCGATTTCGGCGCGGAACACGCCTTTCGACGTTCTAAACCGAATCAAAACCGGAATTCGGGCTTCGTCGGTGCTAAAATTGACGCGAAGATTACTGATGCCGCTTTCGGTCAAATAGCCGCTTTCGACGGTCGAGACGGTCGTATCGAATTCGCCGGCGACGTTTTTTATCTTTTCGTTTTTTCCGGTGTTCGCAAAAACGGCGTTGTAGATTTTATCGGTTTCCTGAAGCGAAAAACTGCCGCTGCCGCCCGCGTTTCGAGCCTGGTAGACCAGCGTTAGCAAATCGTTGTATGCCGTCGCGTTAACCGTGTAATTGCTGATTGTCTCCTTCGGCGTAACGCCCGCGTTCGACGTTTTGCGAATGTAGAGCGGCAAACCCGAATCGCTCGCCGCGTAGGTCGTGCGCGTTTCATCAATCAAATAGAACGCGCTGACGAGTTCGTTGGTTTTGATCTTCGAGTGCAGTTCGACCGCATCTTTTTCTCCTAATTTACCGCGTGAAACGGCGTAAATTTCTGCGTAAGCGGCGTTCTCGAATTTCTCGAACGAAATGTTGTAAGTCAACTTTTCGCCGACCGGGAAAAGTGTCGGCGGCGCGGTTTGAACTTTCGTCTGTGTTTGGGCGGAAGCGGCTTGTAGATTATATAAACTGAACGCGGTAAGAAAAGCGCAGACGGCAAAAATTAAGAAAAATTTCGCTTGAGAGCAAACAAAAACTTTAATTTTGTTGAGGTTTTCGGCTTGAAGATAAATTTGACTCATTAAAAATTTTCGACGTTCGCCGTCTCTTCTAAAATGCGCCGCACGGCGAGAACTCGGTTTTCCGCCCGCACAATCGGGCGACCGACGACCAAAAAATTCGCGCCCGCCAACAGCGCTTCGCTCGCCGTCGTTACACGCTTCTGGTCATCGAAAGTTGCAGAATTTCCGCCTCTGATGCCCGGCGTGACGATCAAAAAACCTTTATTTTCCACATTTCGGCGAATCAATTTAACTTCGAGCGGCGAAGCGACCACGCCGTCCAAACCGCAATCTGCCGCCAATCGCGCCAATCGCAAAACCTGTGCGTCCGGTTCGCCTTCGATCCCGACTTCGTTCAAGACTTCCCGATTCGCGCTTGTTAAAACGGTTACGCCGATAATTCGCGGCTTTTCGAGATTTTCTTTTTCGCAAAACTCGCCGACCGCTTCGCTCGTCCGCCGCATCATCTCCGCGCCGCCGACGGCGTGAACATTAAACATCCAAACGCCGAGCCGCGCTGCTTCAACCGCCGCTTTTGAAACCGTATTCGGAATGTCGTGAAACTTCAAATCTAAAAAAATTTTGTGTCCGTCCTCGACCGTTTCCCGAACAAAAGATGCGCCCGCCGCCGTAAAAAGTTGCAGTCCGATTTTGAACGCGCCGACTTCCCCGCGCAGTTCGGCGATGATTTCACGCGCTTCTTTCGCCGTTTCGACATCGAGGGCGACGATTATTTTTTCTTTGTTCGACATCAATTCTATTCGATTGATTTGTAAACTCGTTCGCGGAAAAATTTGCTCAAACGGCGCGAGCCGCCGGTTAAAAGATGATTTTTTTCGAGTCTGAAATGTTGAAACGGCAGCGCGATTTCGATTTTCGACGGTTTTTTCTTTTTCAGGAATTCCAGACACTGCGCTCCCGTCTCCTTCGATTCGAGCGCGGCGGCGCGGGCATTATTCGCGCTTTCTTCGCTGCCTGCTGCGTCATAAACTACGCTTTGCATAAACCAGGCATCGGCGTATTTGATGTCGTGCGAAATCGCCGTTTGAAAGTGATTCGCCGCCGCTTCGTGTCTGCCGATTTGGAAATAACACGCCCCGATCAGGTATTGAATTTCCGGCGCGTCGGCGGTTTCCGAAGCCTGTTTGAACGCCGCCGCCGCTTCCGCCCAATGTGCTTCGTGGGCGGCGAGCATTCCCCGGACGTAATTGACGCAAAAGTTTTTTTCGACATCCGAAATCAATGCGCTCAACAGTTTACGCGCTTTTTCGGTGTCGCCCGCATCGCCGTAAAGCGTGCCGAGCAATAATAAAGTTTTCGCGTTCATCGGCTCGATTTCAAACGCTTGTTTGAGATTTTTACGCGCCGCGTCGAAATTGTCGGCGCGAAAAAGATGTTCGGCGATAAAAATGAGGAGCGGCACGTTTTTCGGCGACAAAAGCACGGCGCGTTCGAGATTTAAAAACGCCTGCTTCTCTTCGTTCTCGTCCAAAAGTTTGATGCCTTCCTTGATTAAATGCGCGAAAAGTTCCGTTTGTTTGGTATCGTGAGCGGCGAAGATTTCGTGCAGAAATTTTTCTTTTTTATTTTTCGCCGTCAGCTTTTCCTTTTTTTCGTTAAGCAGTTCAAACGTATGTTTGCTCAAAATCTCCGAAAAATCGGGATTGACCGTTTCGAGCGTTTCAAAAAAAGACTGCAAAAGCGTGTGGTCACGCTGAAACGATTTGGCTTCGCGGCTGATGAATTCGAGAGCCATCGCCAATTGTTCCGTGATCTGCGCGAGCCGCAACTCCAGCAGCGAAACCCGTTCCAGAATATGATCTTCGTAATAAGACGGAACGTAATTCGTGTCGTATTTCAAAGATTGCGGAAAAACGACGAGCAGCAAACGGGTTCCGCAACGACGGCAAATCGTCTCGCCGAGATCGTTTGCGGCGCGGCAGTTTTGACAATAACAGGCGATTTTTTTTTCCACTCTAATTTTAATGGTAAATGGTGAATGATTAATGGTTAGTTTAAGAAATTGATTTCATTCACCATTCACCATTATCTTCAATCCAAATCCAAAGGATTTCTAAACGGTTTGTCCGAATCGGTGTCGGCGCGTTTTAAGGCTTCCTGAAATTTTTCCTCCAGAATGCGCTTTCGGTCTTTCTGCGACGACATCTCCTGCGCGAAAAGATTTTCCCGAAGCTCTTTCTGTTTGACGAGTTCGCCTTTCAAATCCTCGAACGAGCCGAGTTTTTTCGCCTTCTCCTCGTGCGCCAAAATCGCGCCGGTCTGCGCGTCAATCGTCAGAGCGGCTTCGCAGCACGGGCAAATAATACTGAATTTTTCCATACAAATTTTTCCGGTTCGCCGATTTCACTTACGGATTAACGCCGACGGCTTTCAAAAACTCGTCCGCCGAGGCTTTCAATTGATCTTTAATCGCGCCTTTCGGCACGGTCAGAACTTTGCCGTTCTTCAAATAAACTTTCAGTACCGGATTTTCGACATCGGCAAAGGTTTTCTCGGTTTTGGCTAAAATCGGATGATTTCGGAAAATCCGCGTCTCGACCGGAACGCCTTTTTCGTTCATCATCGTGGAAATTTCCGATTTGTCCGGCGCGATGTAAGGTTCGGGTTTGTTCGACGGCATCGGCGCGGCATTCGCCGCCGGATTGCCTTTCGATCTTAATCTTTCGAGATTGCGGCGGCTGACCGAGGAACTGTCAATAATGGTTTTGTTAAGTTCGGTCGAGTTTTCAGGACTGGAGTTCGCTTGGGTAATCGGCGGCGCGACTGAATTAAAAACGGAGTTTGTCGGCAGATTGACGGCGTTCGGTTTAGCGGAATTACTAATTTCCGTTTTTGAAGAGACGTTCGGCTCGACATTTGAACTTGCACAGCTCGCCGCGAAAACCGCGATGATCGCCGGATAAAATAACTTTTTCACTCGAAACTCCTTAACTTTTCCTGCAAACCGGCTTTCACCGTCTGCTATTCCGAATCAATAATACTGAAATAAACCGAATCACGAAAGCGTCCCGCGTCGGTTATCAAATGCCGCCGCAAAATTCCCTCTTCTTTTGCGCCTAGGCGCAGAATAGCTTTTCTCGATTTCTCGTTCAGCGCGTCGGTTTTCAATTGGACGCGAACGCATTTCCACGTTTCAAAAGCGTGCGTCAGCATCAAAAGTTTGGCTTCGGTGTTGATCGCCGTGCGCTGCCGTTACGGATTGATCCACGTCCAGCCGATTTCCGTTTTGCGGTGCGCCGGTTCGATGTTTCCGAAACGGGTCGAACCGATAATTACGTCCGAAGACTTTTCAATCGTTACCAGCGGCAATGCGATTTTCCGCTCGAATTCGCCAAGGGCGGTTTCGATGTAGCGCAGCATATCCTCCGGCGTTTTGACGTAATTATTCGTCCAAAGCCATAAAGATTCGTCGCTCGCCGCCTCGAAAAGTTCGGCTAGATAGCTTAATTTCAACGGCGCGAGCCGCACGAATTCCCCTTCGAGCGTCGTCGGTTTGATTTGCATAATTGAGATTCAGGATTCAGGATCCAGGATTCAGGATTGAAGAACTTTAGATCCTGAATCTTAAATTTTGAACTTTAAACCTGATCAAATTTACAGCGTTTTCTCCATCACCCAATCGGTCTGCGCGTCCGCGCCGAGTTGGAAAACGTGCGTTCCGACTTTTCGGAAGCCGATTTTTCCATAGAATCTCTGCGCTCGAAGGTTGAATTCCCAAACGCCGAGCCACATCGTCTGATAATTTTTCCGCGACGCTTCGGCAAAACATTCGTCCATCAATTCGCCCGCAACGCCCGCGCCGTGAAAATCTTTGACGACGTAGAGCCTCTGCAGTTCAATTGGGTTCGCGCCGATTACGCATTCTTCGGTCGAATTTTCCTGCAATTTCGCGTAGCCGATCATTTCACCGTTCGCTTCGACGATGAAAAATATCGAATTTTCGTCCGCGAGTTCCCTGCCGAAAGCCTCGACGCTCATAAATTCAGCGATGTAGCTGTGCATATCGTCCGGCGCGTTCAGCGGATTTCCGGCAAAAGTGTCGTTGAAAATTTGCACGGCGAGCGGCGCGAGCGCGGCGGCATCTTCGAGAGTGCCGCGTCTGATTTTAAGTTCGGTTTGATTCACGGTTTCAAGGGAGCGAGAAAACTTGTTTTATCTGTTCATTTGTAACATTTTCCAAAATCCGAAAGCAATTTTGTTTTCAGATAATAAAACATCAATATTTAATTCACAACCTTAACAAAGTCGGGTATAATTTTGCTCGTATTCGCCATTGCCGTAGTTTTCTACAATCTTTTTTATTTGACCGTGCATCTACAGCTATTGTCAGATATGCGATGCCAAACAGCCCCGGCAGCGTTCTTCGACAAACAAGAACGAATCGAAAACCGCTTTTGTTTTATTTAAATTCCTGAAAGTTAAAATTACCTGGAGGAGATTATGTTTTATAAGTCCAACTTTTTTCGCTTAACCAGTGCTTTGTGTTTAGCTTTGACTTTGACGCTGTTCGCTTTCGGCGACACGATTCGCCTGAAAGACGGCAGCATCATCAAAGGCAAAATCGTTAGTTTCGGCAACGGTAAATTCGTTATTTTAGTCGGCGACGGAACGCGCCAAAGAACTTTGAATTATTCGGCGAACGAAGTCGAATCAATCGCGTTTGACGGCGGCGCGATGCCGACGGCAGGCGGCAATTCAACTCAAAACAATAATTCAACGATCATCACTGTCGGTCAAACCACGCCGAAAACACCGACGACACAAACCGCGCCGCCGAAAATCATTGCGAATTCGCCGCCCGCGCCGACAACTCCGATCACGCCGAAACCGGTTGAAATTGCCGTCAAAGTCCTGGCGGACAACACGGCGAACGGCTGGACGAATTCGGCTTGGGTCGTGCGAAAAGGACAGAAAATCAGAATCACCGGCGCGGGACGCATTTCTCTGGGCGGCGGACGCTACGCCACGCCGAGCGGCATCGCTTCTTTGCCCGACAAAGATAAACTGATGCCCGACCAAGCGACCGGCGGATTGATCGCCGTTATCGGCGACAACAATAACAATTTTATTTTTATCGGCGATTCTTACGAGTTCACGGCGACCCGGGACGGCGCATTGTTTCTGGGAATCAACGAGGGAAATTTGAATGACAATTCGGGCGTTTTCGAGGTCAAAGTCGAAATCAGCCCCGAACTCGCCGATTAAATATATTCAAAGGCAAAACGGGGAATGAGCGATGAATTTAACCACCATCGCTCATTCCTCGTTTGACTCACTTTTTTCCCTTGAAAAGTTCCAACTAAAAGCCGACAATTTGTATCTAACAGACAAAAATCAAGCAAGGAAAAAGAAATAATTATGCAAATCGTTCCGCCGCCCGTATTTTCGAGATCGCTATTGCTGCTTATCGCCGTTTTACTCTCGTTCAACGTCAATTTCCACGCTCAATCGCGCCCGCAAAAAGGCGATGCGCCGAAGGGCGACGGCAAGAAAAACGAGCGTCCGAAACCGAAAACCGAAGCCGAACTCAAAGCCGAAGAAGAGAAACGCAAACAGGATGAGGAAGAAAAAAACGCCGTCGTGGACGCGGAAGTTTTAAACATCAAATCCAACATCGTCAATGTTGACGCGGTGGTTTACAACAAAAAAACCGGACAAATCGTAACGGGACTGAAAAAAGAAAACTTCGCGGTTTTTGAAAACGGCGTGAAACAGGAAATCACGAATTTCGCTACGCCCGAAGCACCGATTACGGTTACGCTGGTGGTTGATTACAGCAAGCTGGGCGCATATATCGGTTCCGCCAGCGGCGGCGGATTTGAGCCGGGACAGATGGAAATGGTGCGCCCGGTCGCTTATTTTCTATCGAAATTTATCAAACCGCCCGACGATTACGCTTCGGTCATCGCATTCGACATTCGTCCGACACCTCTGACGGATTTTACGAATGACCCGAACCGCATCAACAGCGTGATCAATCTTCTGCTTCGCAATAATCCGGCGTTCACCGACAGCAATATGTTCGATGCCTTGAAGCTGGCACTGGTCGGCGGCAAAGCCGATTCGGTAGTGCTGGAAAACTCCAAAGAATCGAAAGCGGAATACGGCGGAATGGTTGCTGTCAAAGCCAAACGCCGCGCCGTTATCCTCGTCTCGACCGGCATTGATTCAATGAGTAAGATAAATTACGGCGAGATGCGGAAGATCATCCAAAATTCCGGCATCCCGATTTACATTATCGGCACAGGCGAGATGTTCATCAAACTTTACGATTCGCAGATGAACGCGACCGATTCGATCAGCGGATTTCCCGGCAGATTGACGTTTTTGCAGGCGCGAAATACGCTGACGACGTTCGCCAAAGAATCCGGCGGAACTTACTCGCCCGTTACTTTCCCATCCGAATTGCCGGGAGTTTTGACCAATATCAATACACTGCTCCGCAATCAATACAGCATCGCCTACGATGTCGCCGAAACCCGCGAACCGGGCAAAAAATTTATTCTCGATGTCAAAGTTGATGTTAACGGCGACGGCGTTTACGAAGAAAAAGGCTACGTTATTCAACACCGACCGTTTTATATCACGCCGAAAGAGGGGAAAAACGATAAAGTCAAAAAATAAAAAGGGAAAAACTAAACACAAGAGGTGAAATTGAAATCGAGTTGATCTTTTCATCAATGCCAAAATTTCGTTGCTCGAAATTCACCTGAAATTTTATGCCGCCACTCGTCATCGCCACGCGCAACGCAGGCAAAATCAAGGAAATCGAAGAATTACTGGCGGACTTGCCGATGCAATTGAATAGCTTGAATAACCTTCCAGAGATTTTTGAGCCGGAAGAAACGGGTGCGACCTTTATTCAAAACGCCGAGCTAAAGGCTCGGTCTTACGCTTTGCAAACCGGCGTTTGGACATTGGCGGACGATTCGGGTTTAGAGGTCGAAGCGTTAGACGGTGCGCCCGGAGTTTTTTCCGCTCGTTATGCCGGTGTTAAGGCAAGTGACGAGGAACGAATCGCCAAACTGCTCGAAGAACTTCGGGACATCGAAAATCGCCGCGCCCGCTTCGTTTGCGCGGTGGCAGTCGCTGACGAAACAGGCGAAATAAAATTAATGGCGGAAGGCATTTGCGACGGCGCGATTGCTTTGCAGGCGAGCGGTGAGAACGGTTTCGGTTACGACTCGATTTTTATTCCCAAAGGTTTTTCCGCCACCTTCGGAGAACTGCCGAAGGTGGTAAAGCAGCGAATAAGCCATCGAAAACAGGCGATTAGTGAAATAATTCAACAAATACGGCGTTTCTACGATGTTTTGACTTGACCGAAGGCTTTTTCGCTTGTAGAATTCGGCATTTGATACTGTTTCTTGTATGAAACGCCAGAAGGATTTCGGGGCGTAGCACAGCCTGGTAGTGCGCTCGGTTTGGGACCGAGAGGTCGGATGTTCGAATCATCTCGCCCCGACCAATTTACTTTTCATAATTCGGTTGGATTAGGTTTTTCGGCGTTTGCAATTTCGCAAGCAAATATGTTCAATTAAGTAGCATTTACAACATTAAAAATCATTTCGGAGGATACTTTATATTATGGCAGCAGCAACAGTAACGAAACGTATGACGCAGACGGATATTGTCAACCATTTAGCGGAAAAATCGGGAGTTAAGAAAACCGATGCCAAAGAATTTTTCACTGCTTTGGCGGCTCTCGCTACCAGCGAAGTCAAAAAGAATGGCGAATTCACGCTTCCGGGTTTCGGCAAATTGGTCAAAGCCACCCGCAAAGCCCGCGAAGGTCGCAATCCGGCAACCGGCGAAACCATTAAGATTCCGGCGAAAACAACCGTTAAATTCCGTTTGGGTAAAGCTATGAAAGACGCTATCGGCGGCGGCAAATAATCTTTATTTCTACTTGGTTTTACCGACCGGCGCATCTTCGGATGCGTCGGTTTTTTTTGGATTGGCGGGCAGATTGAGAAAAAAGTTGCAAAACTCGAAAAAAAAGTGGTGACAAAACGTAAATTCTTTGTTAACATCTATTTTCATTGAGTCGGAAAAAATTGTCGTCGTTAATGTTTTTAGCAACTTTCAAATTGTTAAATTCAACTAAAAATTATGGAAAACCCTTTTGTTTCTGAGTTTTTAGAAACTTC
>JAYVGL010000240.1:0-3313 GCA_043772175.1 Pyrinomonadaceae bacterium
GCGACGGTTTCGACGCAGGTTCTGGATTTGAAAGTCGCGCCGGTGCGCGTCGGCTACATAATGGGCAGCGGCGATGCGGTTCCGGCGGCGATTCGGCGGTTGGGTTTGAATGTCACGATGCTCGAAGAAAAAGACCTTTCGACCGGCGATTTATCGCAGTTCGACACGATTGTCGTCGGCATTCGCGCCTCGCAAGTGCGCCCCGATTTCGTGGCGAACAACGGCAGACTGCTCGATTTCGTCAAAAACGGCGGAACGCTGATCGTTCAATACCAGCAGGCGGAATTCATCCAAGACAATCTCGCGCCGTTTCCGGCGAAAATGGAATCGGTAACGAACGGAACGCAGCGCATTTCAAACGTCCGCGTCACGGACGAGAACGCGCCGGTCAAAATTTTAGTCCCGACCAATCCGGTATTTAATTACCCGAATAAAATCGTCAATTCCGATTGGGATAATTGGGTGCAGGAAAGAAACCTCTACACGCTGACCGCGCTCGATCCGCAATACACGGCACTTTCGGAGACTCAGGACGAAGGCGAACCGCCGGTGACGGGCGGTTTGGTTTACGCTAAAATCGGCAAAGGGAATTACGTCTATAATGCGTATTCCTTTTTCCGCCAATTGCCCGTCGGCGTTCCGGGCGCGTATCGCTTGTTCGCAAATATGCTCAGTCTGCCGAAAGCATCGGCACAAACACCCACAAAAACGAAATAGAAAATGTTTGGAGATTAGAAGAAGTGTTACCTGAAACGAAAGAAAAATTTCCCGCGCCGTCATACACCGAAAACGTGCTGGCTGATTGCTTTGAAGATGCCAAACGATATTTTTTAGACGCGCTTTTAGAAGTGGATTACGCGCACGCCATAATGCTCACCGAACAAAAAATCATTACCGAAGACGAGCTGAAAATGCTGCTCAAAGCATTGCGAAGTCTCGATTTGGATAAGATTCGCGCGAAGAAATATGACGGCACTTACGAAGATTTATTTTTCTATCTTCAGCGAGAAATTGCCGTCAACTGCGACGCGGACGTTGCCGGAAAACTGCACACGGCGCGGAGCCGCAATGACATTGATGTCACGATTTATCGCCTTCATCTACGGGTTATCACGCTGAAACTGGTGCGCGAAACGATGAATTTGCGGCGGACGATGCTCGATTTGGCGGCGCAGCATCACGAAACTTTAATTCCGGCTTACACGCACACGCAGCCGGCGCAGCCTTCGACGCTCGCGCATTTTTTGCTGGCAATCGCCGAAAATTTGGGGCGCGATGTGAAAAGACTTCAACGCGCTTTCGAGAATATGAATTTCTGTCCGCTCGGAGCCTGCGCGATTACGACGACCGGCTTTCCGATCAGCCGGACGCGCACCGCTGAATTGCTCGGTTTTACCGCGCCGACCGTTAATTCTTACGCTTCAATCGCTTCGATAGATTATTTTACCGAACTGTTGGGAGCGACGACGGCACTGCTCGTCAACGTCGGAAAGTTCGCGCAGGAATTTCTTTTGATGGCAATGCAGGAATTCGATGTCATTATTTTATCCGACGGTTATGTGCAGACCTCTTCGATTATGCCGCAGAAGCGTAATCCGGTTGCGCTCGAACACGTCCGCGCTATTGCCAGCAAAGGTTTAGGGCAGACGCTCGGCGTGTTCACGGCGGTTCACAACACGCCGTTCGGCGACATCAACGATTCGGAAGATGATATTCAGCCGTTGATTTACAGCGCGATCCGCGATGCGAGTCGCGCTGTTTCATTGCTTGGCAACACGCTCAAAACCGCGACCTTTAAAATTGACACGCTGCGAAAGCGCGCCGGCGAAAATTTTATTACCGTCACGGAATTAGCCGACACGATTGTCCGACGTGAAAATTTATCGTTTCGCGCCGCCCATAAAATCGTTGCTAAATCCGTCAAAGCCGCGCTCGCCGTGAGTAGTGAAATTACGCACGAAATTCTGCAGGCGGCGGCAAATGATATTTTGGGAAACAATCTTTCGCTTTCCGCCGAAGAAACCGAGCAGGCGTTGTCGGCGAAAAACTTCGTCAATATCAGAAAAATCTACGGCGGCACGGCTCCCGAAGAAACGCGCCGCGCTCTGTCGGTTGAAAGAGAATACGAAAAGACAGACGAACAATGGTTTTCGGCTAAGACCGAATTTCTCGAAAATGCTTCGGGCAAATTAAAAACAATTGTGGACGAAACTATAGATAAATAAGCAATGATTGGCAGTCATCAGTGTGATTTTAGCTATCAATTTAACCCAACTTGCCGGTTTTCAAATAAAAACCTTATCAATTTGATTAGCAAACACAAATAAAGCGATTTTCAACAAATCGTCTTTACAAAAAGTTCGCGTTTTCAATCTGCGCCCGGTTCGCCAAGACAGCCGCTGTCGGCATCGAGTTCTTCCCGGATTTCGTCAATCTTTCCCGTTTACGCCGTCCGCCTGAATCTGCAACTGTCGTTTGAGCCAGCCGTGCGGCTTGATTGCCGGCAAGCGGCAACGGGTAAAACGGCGCGTCCGCTGGCGGCTGGCGATTCTTAAATGTTCGCAAATTTTCAGGCGCGATTTTCGGTTGTGCCGCGATTTTTTCCTGCGCTTTGATTTCGCACGAAAACAAAACCGCCGAAACCGCTAAAATCAAAAAGCCGTTTATAAAATGCTTCGTGTTTTTTGTCTAATACTAAATTGGGATACAGCCCATTCGCGCCAAGTTAAGCCGGTAAACATCTGAATTTCTTTACTTTAGCGGCAAAAGTCGGTTGGTCGGACGGCTTTAATTTGTTTAACACTTTTGTTTGCACACTTTGTAGTTTCCGCTTTCGTTTCCGCTGCCGCAGAGCCTTCAATTTTCGTCGCCATTCATCTGTCCGCCAATTGCCGGTCTCCAGCACAGCTTCACGCAACTCTTCCAGCATCGCTTTCCAGATTCCGTAGTTAGTCGTCCGCCGCGTTGAAACTAAACTATTCCAGTCTGCCCACAACCTTTTTCCGCTCTCCGCCGTTAATAGTAACGCCAGCAGCAACCGCCCGAAAATATCCGCCTCCGCCAGTGCGCTGCCACTCTTTGACCGCATTCGTCCCAATCGGCACAATCCTTTCAGACGTTTGAAATATATCTCGATTTGCCATCTGAGGCGGTATATTTCCAAAACCTCCACTCCATTTAGTTCAGTTTCCGGGATACTCGTCAGAACGATGATCCATTCGCTCAATTTGATGGTTGCTTCACGCGTCTGACAACCGGTTTTGATTGCCTGAAGTCGAACTTTGCGGTGCGCTTTTTCGCGTTCCCGCTCCCC
>JAYVGL010000241.1:0-25286 GCA_043772175.1 Pyrinomonadaceae bacterium
CGGATTTCGTCCGCCGTTTTATTGGCTCGATAAATATCGGCAACCGAAACGCTCAAAATCGTCGGCGTAAAAGTTTGCTGCCGGTGCAGTCGGGCGAAGTTCTCGGGTGAAATATAAATCCACGCCGCATCATAATCGTAAAGTCCGGTTTGGAAGATTTCCGCGACTTTGATGCGCGTCGGCGTTTGATTTTCAATCGTGGCGATTTCCGCCGCGTCGCCGATTTTTAAATTTAATTTTTCGGCGAGTTTGATGCCGACGGCAACGCTTGAACCTGAAACATTTGAAGAATTCTGCACTTTGAGAATCGCGTAACTCGTGTTCGTCTCGCCGATTAACAGGGCGTTTTCGTAAGTCGTCGGCACTATCTTTTCGACGTTTTCGAGCGGTTCGATTTTACCCTTGACCGTTTCCCAATCGGCAACCTCCGCGCCGTCCGCCGAAAAAATTGAGATATGCGCCGTGTTCGCCAGAATTTTATTCTGCATTTCGCCCGCAAACCCGGCGGCAAGCGCGTTCGCCAAAATCAACGCCGCCACGCCCGCCGCGATGCCGACAACGGCGACGATTGCCGTCAGCCGCGCCAGACTTTTGCGCCGGACGCGGAAATACCGAAAGGCGATTTTGAACTCGAAAGACATCCGTTTAATGGTAAATGGTAAATGGTAAATGGTAAATGCAAATCGTTTTCGCTAAAATTTACGTTTTAACTGACGAGCAATCTTAAATTCTAAATCCTGAATCTTGAATCGAAAATGCCATTAGCCACCATCGAAGAAGCCGCCGAACAGATAAAAAACGGCAAGATGATAATTATCGTTGACGACGAAGACCGCGAAAATGAAGGCGATTTGGTCTGCGCGGCGGAAAAAGTTACGCCGGAAATTATCAACTTTATGATTACGCACGCTCGCGGGTTGATTTGTCTGCCGATGACCGAAGAACGCTGCGACGAACTCAATCTGCCGCCGCAAACCGCCGAAAACACTTCGGGTTTCGGCACGGCGTTCACCGTTTCCATCGAAGCGCGGGAAGGTGTTACGACCGGAATTTCCGCCGCCGACCGTGCGAAAACGATTTTGACTGCCGTTGCGCCGAACGCGAAACCGGCGGATTTGGCGCGTCCGGGACATATTTTTCCGCTGCGGGCAAAGCGCGGCGGCGTTCTCGTGCGCGTCGGTCAAACCGAAGCGAGCGTTGACATCGCGCGAATCGCGGAGTGCATTCCGGCGGGCGTGATTTGCGAAATTATGAACGACGACGGCACGATGGCGCGGATGCCGGATTTAGAAAAGTTTGCCGAAAAACACGATTTGAAAATCATCTCCGTCGCCGATTTGGTGCGCTACCGGATTCATAAAGAAACGCTTGTCCGCCGCATCGTCGAAACGGATTTGCCAACCGATTACGGAACTTTTCGCGCCCTGATTTACGAAAACATTATGAACGGCGAAACGCACGTCGCGCTGACGATGGGAACGACGGGCAATTTTACGCAGGCAACCGAACCCGTTTTAGTGCGCGTCCAAACCGAGAATGTTACGTTTGCGATATTCGGCTCGAAAATCGGCGAAGCGTCCCAAGCCATCAAAACTTCGTTAGAGAAAATCTCCCAAGCCGGAAGCGGCGTAATTTTATACTTGCGCCAGCGCGAGCATAATCTCGATTTGATTCATCAATTACAAACTTACGCCGTGATGCAGGAAAAAGGTTTGAGTTTTTCGGCGGCGCGGCGGACGACCGGCTATGGGAATTTCCGCGATTACGGCATCGGAGCGCAGATTTTAAACGATTTGGGCGTGAAGAAAATTCGCCTTTTATCGAACCGCCCGCCGAAAGTTACCGCGCTCGAAGCGTTCGACTTGGAAATTGTCGAAACGGTCGCGCTATGAAAAATTTATATGATTTTCGGGAATCGAAAAATTTTACAAAGCGTTTGGCGGATTTATTTACCGATGAAGAATACGCTGAATTTCAATGGCGACTGCTTCGCTTTCCCGAAGAAGGCGATGTAATACCGAACAGCGGCGGCATTCGCAAAATCCGTTACGGGTCAAAAGGAAGAGGAAAACGCGGCGGGGCGAGAGTGATATACTATTTGGCATTCGGTAAAGGCGTGATTTTTTTGCTCGACATCTACGCCAAAAATGAAAAGCAGGATTTGTCGGCGTTTGAACTGAAAACTCTGAAAAACACCGTCGAGGAGTGGCTGAAAGATGGATAAGAATCGTTTTGAAGACTTGAAGGAAAGCATTATCGAAGCGGGAAAAGTAATGCGCGGCGAAATAAAACCGAACCGCGAATTTACTTTTGAAATTGACTCGTCGGAAATCAAACCGCCAATCGAAACCTGGGCGGTTTGTGTCGAAACTGATGATGAAGAGCTTTTAGTTCCCGGCAAACTTTACTTCATCAAAATAAGCGGCGATGCCGTCTGGGTTCGGGATGAAGAAGATGAAGCGGCACTATACTCGAGAGACTTTTTTATTCCGATTGCGCTTCCCGCCGAAGTTACTCAAAAACTGGAGAATTTAGCCGAAGCCGCTTGACCGATTCGGGTTGGATTGAAGTAAATGGCTGAAGAGAACGAAAAAACAGCAGAGAAGACCGAATCGCCGGAAAACAGCACGGCGAAAGAAATCGCTCCTCAACAACGTCGCCGCCGGTTTTTATCGCGCCGCAACGCCGGAATTTCGTTTGGAGTGATTGCGGTCGGGGCGGTTCTTCTGGCACTTTTGATCGTTGTCGTCTATCGTTACGGCTATTTCGACAATTACGTTAAAAATCAGTTTGTCGTGAAAATGGACGAAATCGGCGTGAATTTTTCGGCGGATACGTTTCGTTTGACGGTTGCGCCTTTGCGTTTGGAATTGAAAAACGCGACTTTCAACGACAAAGTTACGGGCGAGAAATTGTTTTTCATACGCGACGCGAAACTCGGTTTGACCGTTAATGATTTATACGCTTGGCAGTTGAGCCGCGACATCTCGATTGACTCGACCGATGTTGACGGGGCGGAAGTTTTCGTCAAGTTCGACGCGGACGGCAAATCTAATTTTTCCAACTTGAAATTCGTCGAAGACCAAGCCGGTTCGCGGGTGAATTTTATTTATTCGTCGTTAAAATTTTCCTTGAAAAACGGTTTGGTTCACTTCGGCGACGTAACTCATAAAATCAACGCCGACGCGAAAAATATCGCCGTCAATCTCGAACCGTTGGATGCGAGCGTTCCCGACGAACAGAAGCGTTATAAATTAAACTTCAATTCGACCGATTCAAACTTCATTTACGACGAAAGCGTCGTCGCTCCGGTTGATATTGCGGCGAACGGAATCGTTGATAAATTGGGCGCGGAAATCAACGATCTCAAATTGACGACACCGCTCGGCGAATCGTCTCTGAACGGAACTCTGACCGATTGGGCGGCACTCAAATATAACTTAAATATCGCTTCGACGGTTGATTTGCGGCAGACGGCGGAAATTTTCCCGCTCGGAACGCCGCTTCGCGGTTTCGGCAATTTCAAAGGCACGGTAACGGGCGAGGGCGCGAAATACAAATTGGTCGGCGATGTCGAATCCGACGCGCTCGAAGCGTCGAATATTCGTCTGAAAGGTTTGAACGTCGCGGCGACCGTCGCGGGCGAAAACTCGATGTATGACATCAACGGCAAAGCCGTCGCCGAACTGCTCACCTTTGAAGATTTCAAGATTGATTTTCCGCAGCTTGTCGGCAACATTCGCGGCACGGGAAGCGACTTCAAATGGGTCGGCGAACTGCAAGCCGTCGCCGCCAAATCGCCCGCCGGAACTATCGCCGGATTGTTTATTTCCGATGCCGTTGCCGAGTACAAAGACAACCAGCTTTACGGAACTCTGGGCAGTGTTCGCGCCAAAAAATTCTCGAACGAAGATGTCGAACTACAAACGGTTTTAGCCCAAAACATTAAAATCTCCAACGCCGGCGGCGCGACCACCGTTTCTGCGCCGAACCTTCGCGCCGGAGTCGTCAACGCGGAAGGCGCGACTTTGCGCGGCGTGGACGCGGGCAACATAAAAATCACCAATCGCGGGAGCCGCACCGATGTCAGAGCCGGAAACGTCCGCGCCGGAAGCGTCGAAACAAAGGACGTAAAATTAAGAAATCTGCGGGCGAACGATGTTAATGCGGTTAACGACGGCAGCCGCACCGATGTCAAAATCGGACGGGCGCAAGCCGACGGTTTGGATGCGAACGGCGCGAAAATCGGAAGTTTGACGGCGACGGGCGTTGACGTAAATATCGTCGGCGACGAAACGCAGATTTACTCAAATAATTTAAACATCGCCAAAGTCGAAACCGACGCGGCGGTTCTGGGCAGTTTGAACGTCGGCGGCGTTCGCCTGACGATTCGGCAGGGCAGAATCGAAGCGCGTTCGGGCGACATCAACGCCGGCAACGTCGCGCTGACCAAAGCGGCTTTGCCGGAAGGCGGCAATCTCGAAAACGTCAAACTCTACAAACCCGTTTTCGTTCTGGAACCGTCGGGACGCTACCGCGCCAGCGCGGATTTGAGTTTGGGCGGCGGCATACTCGGCAGCGTCAAACTCGGCGCGGCAAAGGCTTCGGTTATCGCCGAAAACGAACAGGTCGCGCTCAAAAAAATCGCGGCTGATATTATGGACGGAACCGTCAACGGCGACGCGACGATTGCGTTGAATAATCGTCGCCGTTCGGAAGTCGCCGCGACGTTTTCCAACCTCGATTTGTCGAAACTGCTGGCTTTGCAGGGCGGCAAAGTCGTTCCTATCGAGGGCAAAACGTCCGGCGTTGTCAATCTGAATTTCGCCGGAACCGATTTCAAAACGTCGAGCGGAACTTTAACCGCCGATTTTGCCGCCAACGCCGGAACTGCGGAACGCGGACTTGTTCCCGTTAACGGACGCTTGGGTTTGAAGGCGGCGAACGGACTTTTCGACGTTGACTACGCCAATTTGAAAACGGAGAAAACCGAATTGAACGCGACGGGAAGTTTCGATCTGAACGGCTACAATTCAAATCTTAACGTCGCCTTAGATTCGACCGACGCGAGCGAAATCGAACGAATTATCAGAGTTTTGAATGTCTCGCCGGAACTCGAAGCGCAGCTCGATAAGTATCAGGCGACGTTCGGCGGCAATTTAAGTTTCAACGCGAACATCAGCGGAAATCTCGAAAATCCGACGATTGACGGACGCGCCGCGCTCGATTCTTTAATTTTGCGCGGGCGAAATTTGGGTTCGTTCGCCGCGAATATCTTATTTTCGCCGGACATTATCGAACTGCGCGACGGCAAACTGCAGGAACCGAACGGCGGCGGCAATCTCGCCTTTAACGTCAGCATTCCAAGCGATAATGCGAAAGACATCTTGATTCAGGCGAAGCTGAATAATCTGAACACCGGAAATTTGATCGCCGCGCTGCCGGTTGACGTTTTGCCAGCCCAGTTAAAAGATTTTCAAGCCTTAACTTCGGGAACCGTCAACGTCGGCGGCACGCTCGAAAACTTACAGGGCGAAGCGAACATTTCTTCGGGCAAAGGCACGATTAACGGCGAACCGTTCGACGGTTTCGACACGAAAGCAACGTTTGCCGGAACCCGTGTCAACATCGAAAAGTTTGAAGCCCGCTTCGGCGACGGATTTTTGCGGGCGAACGGGACGTATGAAACCAAACTGCAAAACTTCGATTTGAACGTCGAAGGAAAAAACATCCAATTCGCCAAAGTTCGCCCGTTTATTTCGACGAACGACGCGCTCAAAAACATCGGCGGCACGATTGATTTGACGGCGAAAGCGGTTGGCAATATCGCCGATCCGAAATCTTTCGACATCAGTTTCGACGGCATCGGGCGCAATGTTCTCATCGGCGAAAATCAACTCGGCGAAATCGCCTTTGTCGGCAAAACCGAAAACCGGCAATTAAACGCCAATATAACTTTGAACGTCGGCGGACAAGCGCAGACTTTGGCGGCAAACGTCAATTTCGCCGACGAAAATCTGCCGTTCAAAGCCGAGACGGTTTTCAATAACACCGATCTCGCGCCGTATATCGCGCTCGTCCGACCGTCCGACGAAATTCCGGTAACGGGCAGAGCGACGGGCAGAGTTTTCGTCGAAGGCAATCTTTACGCCGTGCAGCCGGACGGCAAACGCGGTTTTACGACGGACAATCTGGCGGGCGCGGCGGAATTTTCGCAGCTCGCGGTGCAGGTTGACCAAACGCCTCTGGAGGCGACCGAACCGATTTCCGTAAAGTTTAATTCGCGGGAAATCGTCGTGGGCAGTGCCAAATTTGCGGGCGGCGGCTCGAATCTAACCGTTAGCGGCACGGCGGCACTGGCAGGCGGCGGCACGAATAATCTGACGGTTGACGGCAGAGTTAATTTGAGCATTCTGAACGCAATTGACAAAAATACTTTCGTCGCGGGACTGGCGACCGTTTCGATTCGTTTGACGGGCGACAGTGCCAATCCGCGTTTGAACGGCACGGCGGAACTCGAAGGCGCGTCGGTAGCGACGTTTTTGGGCGCAGACCGTCTGACACTCGACCGCATTCGCGGCAATGTTTTGTTTAATACCAATCAGATTCAGGTCAGCCGTCTAAACGGATTTTTGGGCGGCGGGCGCGTTTCGGCGACGGGCGGCGCACTGCTCGCCGGTTTGGCACTGCAAAGTTTCCGTTTTGAAGTTCAGGGAACGAATTTCACCGCGCCCGTGCCGTCGGATTTCATTACGACGGGCGATGCGGAAATCGAAATCAGCGGCGTGCGGCGCGACGGTATTTTGGAATCGCTGATCGCCGGAACGATTTACACGCGCCGGACGATCTATAACAAAGATATTGACATCGCCGATTTTGTCAGCGGTCGGCGTTCCGGTTCGCTGGCGGAAAGTTCTTCCGGTAATTCGTCCGGTTCGACTTTCGGCGTACCGAAACTCGATGTGCGAATCGAAGGGCGCGACGCGCTGATCGTTCGCAACAACATCGCGGACGTAACGGCTTCGGCTTCACTGCGCGTTACCGGCGACACGGATTACCCGCAGATTTCCGGCAGAGTTACCGCCAACAGCGGCACGATTCTGTTTCGCGGCGACCGCTATGAAATTCAGCGCGCCACGCTCGAATTTCCGCCGAATACGAACATCGAACCGCTTATCAATCTGCAAGCCGAAACCGAAATCAAAGGTTATCAAATCATCGTTAACCTTAACGGTGAATTAACCAACACCGACAATTTGAACGCGACCGTGCGCTCTAATCCGGCGTTGCCGCAAGCCGATGTCGTTTCTCTGATTACGACCGGAAATTTGGCGAACACCGACACGGGAATTCCGACGCTGGCGCAATCGGGAATCAACACGGCGGCGGAGATTTTGACCGACGAATTGATTAACAATCCTCTGGGCAAAGCGACCGATAAACTTTTCGGGCTGAATCGTTTTGAACTCGATCCGAGCATCAGCGGTCAAAGGTTAAATCCGTCGGCGCGTTTGACGGTCGGCAGACAGATTAACCGCAATCTTTTGGTCACGTATTCGACGAATCTTTCGGAAGACCAAAATCAGGTGCTGGCGTTGGAGTATCGCGTTTCCAATCGTCTGTCGTTCGTCGCGCAGTATGAACAGCGTTCGTTGTCGAATGTTACGAGACGCAACAACAACTTTAGTTTTGATATTCGCCTGCGAAAAAGATTTTAAGGGAAGGAACAAGGATTTGAAGGGTAGAAACGCAGAAACTTTAATGGAAAATGGAAAATGGGAAATGGAAAATGGTAAGAATTTATTCTTACCTATTTATTCATTTTCCTCGTTTTCCATTTTCCATTTTCCGTTTTCCATTTTCTTATTTCTGCTTATCGCTCACTGCTCACTGCTCACTGCCCGCGCCCAGAGCGTTTATGAAAACCGGCGCATCGAGAACGTCGCCGTTACATTTGAGGGCAATGACCGCGCCGTTTCCGCCGCGCAGCAATTTGAGTTGACGATTCGCAGTACTCTGGGCGAAAACTACTCCGCCGTCAAAGTCCGCGAAGCGCTCGACGCGCTTTACAAAACGAAGCGCGTCGTTTCCATCAAAGTCGAAGCGACTCCGGTTGATGCGACGGGTGTCAATCTGCGATTCGTCATTAAGCGCAAAACCGAAGCCGAAAAAATCGTTATCAACGTCGGCAGCACGGTCGGCGACAAAGTTACCGAACAGGAATTGCTTTTGAAGCTGAATCTAACTAATGCCGGTTCTTCCGTTACCGAGCAAACTTTGCGCGACAACGCCGATTTGATTCTGGTTTACCTGCGCGAACGCGGGTTTTACAATTCCGAAGTTACATACAGTCAAGCACCTCTGAAAAGCGCGACCGAAGTTGCCGTAACTTTTCAGGTTACGCCGAACGCGCAGGCGACGGTTGATAAATTTGCGATCACCATCGAAGGCTTCGACGCGGCGAAAATTCAGCGGAAATTAAAATTAAAACCCGGCGAATTGTTTTCGCAGGAAGTTTTGGCGAAGGATGTCGAAAGAATCCGCGAAGCCCTTCGCAAAGAAAATTTTCTCGCGCCCGAACTCGAAGAACCGCGCATCGTCTTCGACCGCGACGATCCGCGAAACGTCGTCGGCATCACGCTGAACGGCAAAGTCGGGGCGACCGTCAATTTAACGGTTAACGCGGGCAAAGATGAAAAAGTCGGCGAGAAAAAAGCGACCGAACTGCTTTCCGTCCGGCGCGAAGGCACGCTCGATTATGCTTCGATCATCGAAGGTTCGCGCCGTCTGCGAAATTATTTTCAGGAAAAAAGCTATTTCTTCGCCGCCGTTACGCCGTATTGTTCAGTCAAACCGGAATTTACCGGCGACGAAGCCGCCGTTTTCGCCAACGGCACGGAAGTTCTATGCAGCGCGTTGAACGGTCCGTCGCTGACGAATCGCACGGTTGACATCGAATATCGCGCCGATTTGAATCGCAAATTAAAACTCGTTGACATTCGCATTCAAGGCACGACGCAGTTTAAGGCGGCTGACATTCAGGGCGTTCTAGATTCGCAGGAAGCCAACTTTCTCGGCTTTATTCCGTATTTCGGTTACGGGCGCGGCTATACGAGCAATGAAATTCTCGAACAAGACCGGACAACAGTCGAATCGCTTTTGCGGGAACTCGGCTACCGCCGCAATACGGTTGCGGTGAGGCAGGGCGTGTCCCCGAACGGCGAGGATTTGATTATCACGTTCGTCGTTACCGAAAGCATCCCGACGCGCATTTCCGAAGTGCAGATTGACGGCAATACGTCTTTCGACGATGCCGCTTTGGAAGCGAAACTGCCGAATCTGGTCGGCAAAAATTTATCCAGAGCGCGAGCCAGAAACGGTGTCCGCGAACTCGCCAATTTTTATTCAAACGCCGGGTTCTACGACGCGAAAGTTACGTATTCACTCGTCGAACTCGGCAAAGACGCGGCAACCGGCGAAGAACTCGTCAAACTTGTCTATACGCTGGAAAACGAAGGCAAAAAGGTTTTCGTCAACCGCATTTTAATCAACGGCAATGAGCGAACGGACACCAACGCGATTTTGAAAGCGATTAACTTGAAAACAGATGCCGTTCTGCGCTCGACCGATATTTTCACTAGCGAGCAGAATCTCTACGCGACCGACGCTTTTGATTTAGTCGAAATCAAATCCGAACCGGCGGGAAGCCGCGCTGACGGCAATCGGCTTTCGGACATTCTCATCAATATTAAGGAAAAACCGCCGCGTCTGATTCAATACGGCGGCGGCTACTCGACCGATTTCGGGGCGAACGGATTTTTCGATATTCGACATTTCAACCTGCTCGGAAAACTGCTTCAGGGCGGCGCACGAATTCGCGCCAGTCAACGCCAGCAGTTAATTCAGCTCGATCTGCTTAATCCGCGTTTTTTGAAGGACGGCAAAAACGCTGACGGCTCCGTTCGGTTCGCGCCGCTGACGTTTTCGGCGCAGTTTCAGCGCGATTCGACCGTGACCCGATTTTTCCGCTCGACCTTTGATCGCGGCACGGGCGGCATCGTCCAGCGCGTTGACAATCAAGGCAATCCGATCAACGAATTAGGCGGCAAAGCGGGCGACCCAACGATTAACCGTTTGACTTTATCGGCGGAAACCAGCCGAACGATCAGCCGCCGCTACCGCAGTTTTCTGTTTGCGCGGTATCGTTTTGAAGACGTGCGGCTGCGAAATTTTGAAAGCCTTTTGGTCAGAGAACTTCTGCGTCCCGATTCGAGAATTCGCACGTCCGGTTTCGGCACTAATTTCGTTTTCGACACGCGCCGGGACTGTTCGATCAAATACAAGATTCTCGACATCATCGCCAAAGGCGACGCGGGCGATCCGTGCCGCTACAGCGCGACCAACCCGACGCGCGGAGTTTATCTGACGGCGGATTACAGTCTCTCGGTTCCGGCTTTGGGTGCAAACATCGGATTTCAAAAATTTCAGGGAAGTTTATACACTTTTTACACGCCTAAATTCCTCCGCAACACAACATTCGCCGGACGCGCCATCCTCGGTTTGGCAACGGTCTTTTCACGCAAACAAACGGTTTCGACGACGCAGTTCCCGGATTTGGAAGACAGTTTGCCGATCAGCGAAAGATTTTTCGCGGGCGGTTCGACCACTCTGCGCGGATTTGAGTTCGAGCAAGCCGGTCCGCGCGTCGTCGTCGTTCCGCAGGGAATTTTCCGCGACAGCACCGGCAAGCAGGTTTTTCTCAATCCATTCACGATTCCCTTCGGCGGCAACGCCCTCGCCATCGTCAACGCCGAGGCTCGAATTCCGTTGACCAATTCGATTCGCGTCGTGCCTTTTTACGACGGCGGCAATATCTTTCGCCGCGTCAGCGACATTTTCAATCCGTCGGAAGTTGCGGCAAACGACGTTTTCCGCCGCAATCTCCGCGCCGTCTGGTCGCACACCGTCGGACTCGGCTTTCGCCTCAAAACCCCGATTGGCGGCGAATTCGGCATTGATTACGGCTATTTACTAAATCCGCCCCAGTTCTTGATTCCGCAAACTAACGGAACCAACGGCATTTTCCGCATTCGCCAGGGACAACTGCATTTCAGATTCTCGCAGGCGTTTTAGATTTAATAGTGAATGGTCAACATCTCCTGCGTTAATCATTCATCATTAATCATTCATCATTCATCATTCATCATTCATCATTCATCATTCATCATTCATCATTAATCATTCATCATTACCTACTTACCACTAATTTCCGATTTGCCAGAACGCGCAGATTCGGGCGGCGCGAGGTAACTTCGATGCGGCGGATTTCGCCGGCTTTCGATTCGCTCAGAGCGCGTTTTGGAACGTAAGTCAGAACATAGCTCGAATCAATTATTCCGGCCATGTTCGCGGCTTTTTCGAGCATTTCGTCGCTTGTTTCAGGCAGAATCAAATAACCGTTCGTATCTTTGGAAAGCTGCGTCAGATATTTTTCGCCTTCGAGAAGCGCTCTTTTTCTTTCCTTCAAAACCTGCATCAGCTTGTGGTCAGCCGAAATCGTGCGGCTTTTCGGAGTCGTCACCGCGTCGCGTATGCCGTTCGGCAGAGTCGCTTTGATCTCGTCGGGCATCGCCTGTTTCGGCGGTGTTTTCGAGATGCCTTTCGTGCGCGACTCAAGCGCGGCGCGTTCCAACTGCGTATAGCTGATAACGTGGACGTTAATGTCGGTCGCCAGCAGTTTTTGCGTCGCCGCCTCGCGTTCCGACGAATTTTCAAAAGTGTTCGTGCCGTCGGTGATTAAAACCAGATGCCGATTATCACGCGGCGTTTCCAGCAAAAAACTCGTCGCTGCGTCCAGCGCGTCGGTAAACACCGAACGCCTGCCGAAGTTCGCCTTCGTCTCCAACAATTTTATCGCTTCGACTTTGTTCGTCCATTCGGCGACGATTTCGACTTTATCGTGATAATCAATCACGGCGACAAAATCTTCCGTCTGTAAAGCGTTGATAACATTGATCGCGGCGGCAATCGTGTTTTTCAATCTCTTCGCGTCGCGCATCTCGCCGCCCGTGTCAAGCACGACTAAAACATTCGCCGGAATGCGCCGCAGACTGCTCGCCTGGTTCAATCTGCCGTCTTCGCTGATAACCAAATCCTCTTTTTTGACATCGCCGACGAATTTGCCGTTCAAATCATACGCCGCGACGTTCAATTTGATTTCTTCCGAGTAAACACGCTCCGTTTCGTCGTCGTTCGCCGGTATCGGAGTCGGCGTTTGCGCGTTCGACGCGGCACAGAAAATCAGCACGGCGACGGTGAATAAGACAAGTTTTGAAAACATAAAATTTTAAAGTAATTCTAACCGCTTTGCGCGTTTTGATGCGCGGCGAAAATTTTAAGTTGTGTTGCGGGGCGAACGGCATCAAGTATGCGAATCAAGAGTGGAAACCAGACATTGAGTTTACAGGTTTTTTCTTCGCGTCCTTTGCGTCCTCAACTTTGCGTCCTTTGCGTTAAAAAGAATTTAACCGCAAAGGACGCAAAGGTTTCGCCGAGAACGCAAAGGTTTCTAAAATTTCTACTCTTGATTCGCATCAAATGTGTTTTGAAAAAAAATAAGCTAAAATAAACGGAACGATGCGCGAAAAGATACCGGAAAAAATTCATCTGACGGGTTTTTCAAACGAAGAACTCGCCGCATTCACCGCCCGACTCGGCGAGCCGAAATATCGCGCCAAACAAATTTTCAAAGGCTTGCACGAACGCCGTTTGCAAAATTTCGACGAGTTCACCGACCTGCCGAAAGCCTTTCGGGAAAAATTAAGCGAGACGGCGACGGCGACGACTCTGCGCGTCGAATCGCACTACATCTCGACCGATGGAACGCGGCGGTTTCTGATGAAAACCCTTGATAACTTTCCGGTCGAAACGGTTTTCATTCCGACCGAAAACCGCGACACGATTTGTTTTTCGTCGCAGTCGGGCTGTCCGCTCAAATGCGATTTCTGTTTGACGGCGAAACTCGGACTGCTGAGAAATTTAACCGCCGGTGAAATCGTCGAGCAGATAATTATCGTTCTGAACGACGTTTACGGCGCGGGCGAAGCAACGCCGCACGGCACGAATCTCGTGGCGATGGGCGCGGGCGAACCGTTTTTGAACTTCGAGAATTTAATCAAGGCGTTGAAAATTACGGCGGACGAAAACGGTTTGTTTATCGCGCCGAATCGCGTAACGGTTTCGACCGCCGGCATCGTCCCGAAAATATACGAATTCGCCGCGCTCGAAAAACGTCCGAATCTGGCGATTTCTTTGTCCGCGCCGAACGACGAATTGCGCGACAAATTGATGCCGATCAACCGGCGTTGGAACATCGAAGAATTATTGGCGGCGGCGAAAGAAGTTCAGAAAACTCTGCGACGCGGCGAGCGTTTCACTTTTGAATACGTTTTGCTCGGCGGTGTCAACGATTCGGACGCGCACGCCCGCGAATTGGCGAATTTGCTGAACCGATACGATTTGCAAAAAGTGAAAATCAATCTGATTCCGCACAATTCGGCGGAACCTTTGCAATATCGTCCGCCGGAATTTCCACAGGTGGAAAACTTCAAAGGTATTTTAGAATCGAAAGGCGTGGCGGCTTACGTTCGACGACCGCGCGGGCGCGATATTTACGCGGCGTGCGGACAACTCGCCGCCAAAGAAATAAGAAAACAATATAACTCTAACAACTTCAGCTAAAAATAATTATCTTCCTATGTATTCACCAGAGAATCAAACAAAAAATTACTCGCAGTTATTCAATGATATTGATACAGGCTTGGTTAAAATACCACAATTCCAAAGAGATTTTGTTTGGGAGAAAGAACAAACTGCCAAACTTGTGGATAGTATTATTAAAGGCTATCCGATAGGCACGTTCATTTTTTGGAAGACTGATGAGGAACTGAAAACGATTAGAGAAATCGGCAACCTAAAACTGCCAGAAAGACCAAAAGGTGATAAGGCTTTCTACGTTTTGGACGGACAGCAAAGAATCACCTCACTTTATGCGGTTCGCAAAGGTTGTCGAATTACACGGGAAGACAAAGAGATTGATTACAAAGATATATTTATTGATTTGGAAAAACCTTATGACACCGATGAAGAGGTAGTCGGAACAGAAATCAACGATGGAACAAGAAGAATTTCTGTATTTGAATTACTCAATAGTTCGGTTGATAAACTTCAGTTAAGTTACGCAGACAAAATAAACGAAATTTGGAGGTATAAAGAAAAACTGTCTTCATATATTTTTCCTATTATTACTCTAAACGATTATCCACTTGATATTGCGTGTGAAGTTTTTACAAGAATAAACACTGGTGGAAAACCTCTCAACTTATTTGAAATAATGGTTGCGCGAACTTTCGATGAACATAGAAAATTCGACCTCGCGGAAAAAGTTGATCTCTTATTAGAAGGAACAGATTCGGAAAGAGGATTGCGTGATGTAAAATACGAAACAATCTCTTCAATGATAATTTTACAATCAATAGCTGCATATCTCAGCGGAAAAATAAAGCGAAGCGATATTTTAAAAATAAGAAGGAACGATTTTATTGACGCTTGGGAAGTTGTTAAAGAAGCAATCTTTCAGGCAGTTGATTTTCTGCGCGGTGATTTACAAGTTAGAACATCGCACTTGCTTCCTTACGATGCGATTCTTGTTGCATTTAGCTACTTTTTTATTAAAAACAAGTGTAAAAGACCAACAGCCAATCAAAGAAAATTACTTCAGCAATACCTTTTTTGGACAGCTTTAAGTAATCGTTTCACCTCTGGCACAGAGACAAAAATTGAAACAGATTTGAGAAAGATGGACAAAATTCTTAATGAAGAAAATCCTGATTACCGCAATGAAGACGAAATCAAACTCAACATTGAACAACTTGAGAGTAAAATCTTTAAAACAGGTGATGCTTTTTCAAAAGCAATTTTATGTTTGCTCGCACAATTCGAGCCGAGATCATTTGAAACGGGTAATAGAGTGGACGTTGAGAATGCTGCGCTGAGAAGAATAAATAGCAAGAATTATCACCACTTTTTTCCAAAAGATTTTCTTAAAAAACAAGGATATGATGAATTTTCAGCTAATTCAATAGTCAACATAACAATCATAGAAGGGCAAAAAAATGTTAGCATTGGCAAAAAAGCTCCAAGCCGCTACATTTCGGAAATTAAAAAGAAAAATCATAATTTGGAAGAAATTCTAAAAACACACTTGATTGACGATATAGAAACTTACGGTATAAATGAAGATGATTACGATAAGTTTCTGAAAAAAAGAGGGCGTAAAATTCTAGCGGAATTAAATAAGCGTCTGCCGAAGTTGGAAAAACCCGTAGTTTAATTTCTGAAATTTATGGAAATTTTTATTGTCGGAATCGCCGTCGTCGCGCTGATGGTTTACGTTTCGACGAAAATCAAAAAAAGCGCGGCGGAAGCCTACGAAGCGGAAACGGTCGAGACCGAAGATTTTGTCATCTACAAACCCGAAGGTTTTATTCATCCGCTTAACGACGATTCCGGTTTGGCGTTTGTGGCGAACTCCAAAGACTGGGGCAAAAACGACGCGAGCCAATTCAGGCAAGCGCGGGCGGCTCTGCGCGTGATTTCCAATTCGGATTTTAAAACGGTTTGTGAAAACGCCAAAAAAGCGGCGGGCAAAATCACGTCGAAAGACTTCGTCGAAAACGCGCCCGCCGGACAGAAAATCTTCACGCTGACGGGCGAAACTCTCGAATCGGACGTAAACATTCTGACGTTTTGGAAAATCGTCGAAACCCGCGGAAAGATTTACGAACTAAAAGCGGCGGTTATCAAAGCCTACGCCGAAGAGTTCGGCGAGCGAATTAACGAAATGACGGAAAGTTTTACCGTGAAATAAAAACGACTCGAAAATACATTATCTTGGAAGGCAGAGAAAATTTATGAAAAAAACTTTATTCAGCACTTTTTTAGCTTTGATCTTTATCGCGGGCGGCGTTTATAAGGCGAACGCGCAGGACATCAGCGGTTCAATCGGCGCGGTCAAGCGCGGCGCGGCGGGCAGAGGAACGATTGTCATCAGTATTCCGAACGGCTTGCACGTCAATTCGAGCCGCCCGAACAGCCAATACGCGATTCCGACGAGCGTCAAAGTCAGCGCGGTCGGCGCAAAAGTCGGCGGTGTCAGCTATCCGCGCGGCAAAAACCGCAAATTCGGCTTCTCCGAAGACACCTTAAATGTTTACGAAAATCGCGCCGCGTTCAGCTTTAACCTGACCGTTCCCGCCAATTATAAAGGCAATACGGTTAAAGTCCGCGCCGTCGTCCGCTATCAGGCTTGCACCGACGAAGTTTGTTATCCGCCGAAAACCAAGGAAATCACTTTCACCGCGCAAGTTAGGTAATTCCAGATCTCGAATTATTTTTCCAGCGAACATCTGAGTTTTAAATCTGGAATCCGAAACTCACCGACTCGATTTTTCAAACGCTTCGCCGCCGCCAAAATCTCGGTTTTGGGTGTCAAGCGTTGTCGGCGTAGAATCAACTTATGAGATTGTGAAAAATTTTTGCCGAGCGGCGAAACCGATGATAAGTTAATTTCGCCAACCGAAAAATTTCACGCAGCCGAAAAAAAAATATTTTATAAACGACAAAGACAAGGAGAAGTTATGGAAGCAACCACGAAAACGGAAGAGAATCCGTTGAAACAATTATCCGAATACGGGCAGTCGCCGTGGCTCGATTACATTCGCCGCGATTTGTTTACGACGGGCGAATTAAAACGCTTGATTGACAAAGACGGTTTGAAGGGAATGACTTCGAATCCGGCGATTTTCGAGAAAGCCATCGGCAGCGAATTTTATAAAGATTCGATTGCGAAGCTCGCGCTCGAAAAAGGTTTGAGCGCAACCGGCATTTACGAAAAAATTGCGATTGAAGATATTCAAACCGCCGCTGATGCCTTGCACGGCGTTTACGACGCGACGGAAATGCGCGACGGCTATGTCAGTTTGGAAGTTTCGCCCGCGCTCGCCGACCAATCGGAAGGAACCCTGGAAGAAGCCCGACGTTTATGGAAAGCCGTTGATCGTCCGAATTTGATGGTCAAAGTTCCGGCGACGGCGGTCGGATTCGACACGATCAAACAGCTAATCAGCGAAGGCATCAACATCAACGTAACTTTGCTTTTCTCGCAGGGTTCATACCGCAAAGTCGCCGAAGCCTACGTCGCCGGACTCGAAAAACGGGCGGCGGAAAATAAAAACCTGGCAAATGTCGCGTCGGTCGCCAGTTTTTTCGTCTCCCGGATTGATTCGCTGATTGACGCGCAGATCGAAGAAAAATTAAAAACAGCGGACGGCGCGGAAAAAGAATCGCTCGAAAACCTGCGCGGTAAAGTGGCGATTGCCAACGCGAAAATGGCTTACAAGGCTTACGAAGAAATTTTCTCCGGCGCACGCTGGGAAAAATTAGCGAAAAAAGGCGCGCAGACGCAAAGAGTTTTGTGGGCTTCGACCGGAACGAAAAACAAGGATTACAGCGACGTTTTATATATCGAAGAGCTGATCGGCAAAGACACCGTGAACACGATTCCGCCCGCGACGTGGGACGCTTTCCGCGCTCACGGCAGTTTACGGGAAAGTTTGACGGAAGATGTCGAAGGCGCGAAAAAAACGCTTGAAGATTTGGAAAAGGTCGAAATCTCGCTCGAAGAAGCGACCGGTAAATTGTTGATTGATGCCGTCAGGTTATTCGTCGAACCGTTCGACAAAATGATTGCGGCGGTCGAGACGGCGATTGCGGACGGCAAAAAATAAGTTTGAGTAAAGTCGTTTCGATCTTTTCCGAAACATTATTCCAAAATTTAAACGCGCTGATTTTTCAAAGGAAATCAGCGCGTTTTGTTCATTCGGCACGGCTCCGAAGGCGAATATCCGCGCTCGTTCGGTTCAACTCGCACCGGCGAAAGCGACCGCTTCGCCGGTCAAAATAAAATGAATTCCCTGCGCGGCGAGTTTGCCCGTTTGCGAAGCGTCAACGGCTTCCGCGCCGCCGTTGACGCAATCGCCGCCCGCGAAGATTTTCGGGTTCGAGGTTTGCATCAGTTCATTAACCGCGACGCGATTTTTTTCGTCAAGCGCGATGCCGATACTTTGGAAAAATCCGAATTGCTTTTGCTGTCCGATTGCTTTGAGAATCACGTCGCACGGAACGTCGAAAATTTGATTCACGCCGCCCGTTTTTTGACAGCGCAAATTAAAACGTGAACCGTTTTCGCCCTTCGTGATCGCTATCGGCGCGGCTTGCCAGACGAATTCCACGCCGTCTTTTTTTGCCAGTTCATACTCGTATTGATACGCCGAAATATCTTTCTCCGTCCGCCGGTAAATCATCAAAACTCGTTCCGCGCCCAATCTTTTGGCTTGCGTAACCGCATCAATCGCCGTGTTGCCCGCGCCGATGACGGCGACGATTTTGCCCTTCGGAACCGATTGCCAATCGCGTGTTTTAATCTGCTCGATAAAATGCAGCGCGTCGTAAACGCCGTTCAAATCTTCGCCTTCGATATTTAATTTATTGGTCGCGCCGAGTCCGATGCCGATAAAAATCGCGTCGTGGCTTTCAGATAGTTCATCGAATCCGATCTGTTTTGAATTTTGAATTTTGAATTTTGAATTTTGAATGATTTCGCAGTTCAGACGAAATTTCACGCCCAAATCTTCGATCAATTTCACTTCGTCGAGCGAAGCCCGCTGCGCCATTTTATATTCCGCCATTCCGTAGGTGTCGAGTCCGCCCGCCAGCGGTTTGCGCTCGTAAACCGTTACGTCATAACCGATTCGCGCCAGATAAGCCGCGCACGACAAACCCGCCGGACCCGAACCGACGATGCCGATTGATTTGCCGTTCGATGCGCCTTTTTCAAAAATTCGTCTGCCGCTTGCCATCGCGTAATCGGTCGCGTAACGCTGAAGTCGCCCGATTTCAATCGGCTTTTTGACCAGCGTTTTTTCGACGCACGCGCCTTCGCACAAAACTTCGACCGGGCAGACGCGGGCGCACGTCGCGCCAATCGGATTCGCGTCGAAAATCACGCGCGCCGAACCGAACAAATTTCCCGAAGCGATTTTTCTGATAAATTGCGGCACGTCAATGTGCGTCGGGCAGGCGTGAACGCACGGCGCGTCATAGCAATACAAACACCGATTCGCTTCGAGCATCGCTTCGGCACGATTCAAAGGCGGATTGATTTCAGCGAAGTTGCGTTCGATTTGTTCGTGTTCAATTTCAGCCATAATTTATAATTTTGTCTGCCTTAAATTTTTAATGTGCGTTGAGATTGAACCGTCCCAATGACATTTCAAACATCTTCCGTCACTAAACTTATGTTTGCAGGTTTGATAGCCATACAAGGCGTTGGCGCATTCAGGACACAGAGAACGCACTTCAGATTCTGCTTGATAAAATCTGCTTTCGCATTCATCGCAAATGTTTATTTCTGATTTATCCGTTTTGCTTTCCACTTTCGCTAAATTTCCGCATCGGCTTCAATCTCGACCAGCATCTGCGCGTCAATCAGTTTCGAGATTTCAACCATCGAAGTCGCAGGCAAAATCTCGCGGAAAAATTCGCCGTGCGCTCTGCCGTATTCTTCCCAACGCGAAATATCGGTTACGAACATTCTGGTTCTCACGACGTTTTCCAGAGTCGCGCCCAACGCCTGCAACGCTTTTTCGATATTCTTTATCGCCTGAACCGTCTGCGCGTAGGCATCGCCTGCGCCGACGATTTCGCCGTTTTCGTTGGTCGCCGTCGTTCCCGTAACGTAAATCCGTGTGCCGACTTTGACCGCCCGCGAATAGCCGACGACTACCTCCCATTTTGCGCCCGACGAGTATTTTTGTCTTTCTTCCATCATTTCACTTTGACGAAATATGTGCCGTCGAACTTGTAGCTGATAAATCTATCGGTTACTCGTCCGTTCGGAAATTCCTTATCTTCGACGACCACCGGAAATTTGAAAGTTTTGGTGTTTTTGTCGAAAGCAATCAGTTTTATCGGTATATCAGGACGATCAACGACCGAGAAAGAGTTGTAGGCGAAACCGACGGAATTCGTTAAACCGGATTTTGTTTTAATGAGTTTGACCGAATCATTAAGTTTATTGTCTTCGATCTTGAACAAGCGCAAATTTTGAAAAGAGTCCTGCGTCGAACCAATCGAAGTGCTGCCAGCCAAATAAATTACGCCCGATTTTGAATTAACGGTGAAAATGTCGTGAACGAAACTGTCCGAATCGCCTTCGTTCATTTTGCGGCTGTTTGAATAAACTACGCCGTCCGCGCCCTGAAATTGATAGACGGTTTCAAAAAAGTGCATCGTGCCGCCGTCGAGCGTATCCCACGAATAAACGCGGAATTTGCCGTCTTCGGAGGTCGTCACCGTGATCTCTTTCTGCAATTCGCTGAATCCGTATTTTAAGGTCGAGGCATTTTTTGTAAATTTCAGAAGTTTCGCCTTGAAGTCATCGTCGGCTTTTTCCAATAAGTTGTAATCGGTGTTGCTTTTATAACCGGAATTGTCGTTGACTTTTCCGTAAAGTTCGATGAGTTCGCGCTCGATCTTTTCAGGCGTTTGCCCGATCACCGACGCGGAAAAAACTAATAAGACGAGCAAAACCGTTTTAATTTGATTTATTTTTTTCATAGTCAAACCTTTTATTAAACTTTTATCAGCAACAAATTCGCCGAAGTTTGACGCATTTTCGCCGTCGTCTTTGCCAAACCTCTTAAGAATTTCATCGTCAGAAAAGGCTGCCTTGCATTTGCTAATCCGCCACAATCGCGCCGTAAGCGTCCGGTCGGCGGTCGCGGAAAAACTGCCAGGTGTTGCGAACTTCGCGGATCAAATCCATATTCAAATCGGCGACGACCAATTCATCCTGATCGCGTGTTCCGACTGCCAGCATTTGCCCGCGCGGATCGCAGAAATAACTTTGCCCGTAAAATTCGCCGATGTTCCACGGTGCTTCCACTCCGACGCGGTTGATCGCCCCGACGAAATAGCCGTTGGCGACGGCGTGCGCGGGCTGCTCTAATTTCCAGAGATATTCCGAAAGTCCGGCGACGGTTGCCGACGGATTAAAAACGATTTCCGCGCCGTTCAAACCCAAACATCGTGCGCCTTCCGGGAAGTGGCGGTCGTAGCAGATGTAAACGCCGATGCGCGCAAACGCCGTGTCGAAACACGGATAACCCAAATTTCCGGGACGAAAATAAAATTTCTCCCAGAATCCGGGCGCGACGTGCGGAATGTGCGTCTTGCGGTATTTGCCCAAAAACTTCCCGTCGGCATCAATCACGGCGGTCGTGTTGTAATAAACGCCCGCCATTTCCTCTTCGTAAACCGGCACGATCAAAACCATTCCATATTCTTTCGCCACCGACTGCATCATCTGAACCGTCGCGCCGTCGGGAACTTTTTCGACCGCTTCATACCAGCGCGTCTGCTGTTCGGCGCAAAAATAAGGCGTGGTGAAAATCTCCTGAAAGCAAAGCATCTGAACGCCTCGTTTCGCCGCGTCTTCAACGAATTTCATTTGATTTTCGATGTTCGCCTTTTTGATCGTCTCAATCGGCGCGTCCGTCGGGGCGACGTTGTGCGCTTGAATCAACCCGCATTTTATTATTCTGGACATAAATTTTCCTCTTTAGAAGTATCGCAAAAACGAAGATTTCAGTCGGCGGCAAGTCGTTTTTGACGGCTGGTAAATCCGCAAACAAAAACCGATCAACTATATCAAATCACAGTTAATCGGTTTTTAGAAATTGTTTTTAGGATTCAATCGTTTTTCGCGTCCGTCTCAATCGGGACGACTTGGACGGTCGCGTCGCGGACTTCGCGCAGGAAGCGATTGATAATCGAGCCGCGCCAGAAAATTTCCCAGCGCGAACGCGCCGATTGTCCGAAAATAACGTGCGTGATCGAATGTTCTTTGGCAAATTTGATGAGTTCGTCGGCGACGCATTCGCCTTTCAAATGAACGATGTTGCCGTTCAATTCGTTTGCCAACGCCAAATTTTCTGCGAGCGCGGCGGCGGCTTTTGAATTGATAAGACGCGGGTCTTCGTCGGGCGTTTCGACGTAAACGGCGAACCAGTCGTTTGCCAGTTTTCCCGCAATGCGCGAACCGACGCGGAGAAGTTTTTTGCCGCTGCCGCGACTCGCCAGACAAACCATCACTTTTTCGGGAATGACGGCAGGCGACAAACCTTCGCGCTCGCGGTAATCGTGATTTTGAACGGATTGATGGTCGGCGACCTGCCGCAGGGAAAGTTCACGCAAAGCGGCGAGATTGCCTTTGCGGAAAAAATTATTCAGCGACTGTTCGATTTTCTCGATGCCGTAGATTTTCCCCTGCCGAAGCCGTGTTCGCAAGGTATCTACCGAAACGTCAATGTTGAGAACTTCGTCGGCGCGTTTCAGGAAACAGTCGGGAATCGTTTCGCGCACCCGAACGCCGGTCGTGCGCGCCACGACATCGTTCAACGATTCGAAGTGCTGGACGTTGACGGCGGTCAGGACGTTGATTCCGGCGGCTAAAATATCTTTGACATCTTCGTAACGCTTGGCGTTCTTCGAGGTCGGCGCGTTCGTGTGCGCCAGTTCGTCCACGATCACGACCGCCGGGCGGCGTTCGATAATCGCATCCAAATCCATTTCTTCGAGCGTTACGCCTTTATACGGAATTTTCCTTTTCGGCACGATTTCAAGATCGCCGATCATCGCCGCCGTCTCGCTCCGCCCGTGCGTTTCGACCGCGCCGATAGCAATATCAACGCCCTGTCTGCGAAGTGCCTGCGCGTCTTCGAGCATCTGGTAAGTTTTGCCGACACCCGCTGCCGCCCCGACGTAAATCCGCAGCTTCGCCTGTTCGCTTTCTTTGACCATCGCCAAAAGCGATTCGGGCGACGGTTTATGACCGCGTTTCGAGTCAGGCGTTTCCGTGATAAATGTATCTACAAACATAATCAATATGGAAAAGTCAGAAAGTAAAAAAGCGAAAAAGTTTGAACGTCAAAGCCGGCGACGTTTTTTACTATTACACATCTTCACTTTTTACCTTTATCGAGTTCGAGATTCAACTTCAAAACATTAACTCGCGGTTCGCCCAAAAATCCGAGTTGTCTGCCTTCGGTGTATAGGGCGACGATTTTTCGCACGTCCGCTTCGCTTATTCCGCGCTCTTTTGCGACACGCGGAACCTGAAACTCGGCGGCATCGGGCGAAATATGCGGGTCTAAACCCGAACCGGAAGTCGTTACAAGATCAGCCGGAACCTGTTTATTCGGATTTTCCTTCGTCAAAGTTTCCGTGTCGGTTTTCACGCGCTCAATCAATTTCACGCTCGTCGGTCCTAAATTTGAACCGCTCGACGCGCCCGCGTCATAACCGTTTCCGGCGGCTGACGGGCGGGAATGAAAATAACCCGCGCTCGTAAAATTTTGTCCGATCAGTTCCGAGCCGACCACTTCGCCGCCCGCATTTTTAATCAGAGAGCCGTTCGCCTGATGCGGAAAAACGACCTGCCCAACCGCCCAAACCGCCAGCGGATAACCGATGCCGAGCGCGAGCGTCAAAACTGTAATCATTAAAGCCGATGTTATTAAGTCTTTCATATTTTTAATTTTGCTCACGAAATAAACTAAAAAGACGAAATTAAAAGAAAATTATTTTTCGTTTGTTTCGTGTATTTCGTGGGCAAGTTTTCTTATGCCAACCCTAAAGCCGTAATTATCACGTCAATAATCTTGATGCCGACGAACGGCGCGATTAAACCGCCGAGTCCGTAAATTAAAAGATTTCTTTGCAACAAAGACGATGCCGACATCGCCCGGTATTTGACACCGCGCAGAGCGAGCGGAATCAAACCGATAATCACGAGCGCATTAAAAATCACTGCTGATAAAATCGCCGACTGCGGCGTTGCCAGACCCATAATATTAAGCGCGTTCAAAACCGGAAACGTCGCCGCGAACATCGCCGGAATAATCGCAAAATACTTAGCGACATCGTTGGCAATCGAAAACGTCGTCAACGCGCCGCGCGTCATCAAAAGCTGTTTGCCGATTTCGACGACTTCAATCAGTTTCGTCGGATCGGAATCAAGGTCAACCATATTTCCGGCTTCTTTAGCGGCTTGCGTTCCGGTGTTCATCGCCACGCCGACATCGGCTTGCGCCAACGCGGGCGCGTCGTTCGTCCCGTCGCCGGTCATTGCCACTAACTTTCCTTCGGCTTGTTCGCGTTTGATTAAAGCCATTTTGTCTTCCGGTGTAGCCTCGGCTAAAAAGTCGTCAACGCCCGCCTCACGAGCGATTGATGCGGCGGTCAGCGGATTGTCGCCCGTAATCATTACGGTTTTAATGCCCATCCGACGAAGCTGATCGAAACGCTCTTTCATTCCGCCTTTCACGATGTCTTTCAGATAAATCACGCCGAGCGGTTGGTGATTATCGGCGACGACCAGAGGAGTTCCGCCCGCGTTGGCGATTTTTTCAACGATTTCGCGGAGTTCGGCGGGCGATTGTGTGCCGCCCGCGATAATGTATTTTTCAATCGCGTCAACCGCGCCTTTGCGGATTTCGCGTCCGTCGAGATTCACGCCCGACATTCGCGTCTGCGCCGTGAACGGGATGAATTCAGCATTTGAAGCGAGTTGATGATTGCCGTTCACGCCGTATTTTTCCTTCGCCAGAACGACGATTGAACGACCTTCGGGCGTTTCATCAGACAACGAAGAAAGTTGCGCCGCGTCCGCGAGAGTTTTGGCGGAAACGCCTTTCAGCGCGATAAATTCCGATGCTTGCCGATTTCCCAAAGTAATCGTGCCGGTTTTATCGAGCAGCAAAGTGTTGACATCGCCCGCCGCTTCGACGGCGCGACCGCTCATTGCGAGAACATTATGCTGAATCAATCTGTCCATTCCCGCGATACCGATTGCCGAAAGCAGTCCGCCAATCGTCGTCGGAATTAAACAAACGAGCAGGGAAATCAGCACGAAAACGGTTTGCGCCGCGCCCGAATACATCGCAAACGGCTGTAAGGTAACGACCGCTAGCAGAAAGATAATCGTCAAACCCGCGAGCAGAATGTTAAGCGCGATTTCGTTCGGCGTTTTCTGCCGCGACGCGCCTTCGACGAGCGCGATCATTCGATCAATAAAAGTTTCGCCCGGATTCGACGTGATTCTGACT
>JAYVGL010000242.1:0-26532 GCA_043772175.1 Pyrinomonadaceae bacterium
TGACCGTCGGCGTGTGCGCGACAAAATTTCGCACCTCGAAAAACAGGTCGAAAGTCTTCGCAAGCAGCGTCAGCAAAGGCGCAAGGAAAGGTTAAGAAAAGACCTGCCGATTATCTCTTTAGTCGGTTATACGAACGCGGGCAAATCCACTTTGCTCAACACTTTAACGCAGAGCAAAGTCTATGCGGAAAAGAAAATGTTTGCCACATTAGACCCGACTTCGCGCCGTCTGCGCCTGCCGATTGAGCAGGAAATTATCATCAACGATACGGTCGGATTCATCCGCGATTTGCCGAAAACGCTCGTCGCCGCGTTTCGCGCAACTTTGGAAGAAATCGCCGACAGCGATTTGTTAATTCACGTTGTTGACGCTTCGAGCGAGCAAGCGGCGGCGCAAATCGAATCGGTTGAGAAAATTTTAACCGATCTCGAATTAAATGAAATTCCGCGTTTAATCGTTCTGAACAAAGCCGATCTGCTCGACGAAAGTTCGCTCGAAGCCTTGGAGCGGCAAATCAAACTTGACAAAGATGCCGAAAGCGTTGCAATCTCAGCTATTCACTCCAAAACATTAAAACCCTTAATTGATAAAATCGGAGAATTGGTTAAGATTCCAGATTCCAAATTTCAGATTCCGAATCAGGAAAGAGAATTGGAAATGCAGACCGAAAGCTAAAAACTGGAATTTGCAATTTGGAATCTGGAATTTGAAAGATGAGCAACCGTCTGCAAGATTTGGCAACGCCTTTGACGCAGACGCGCCAAACGATTGAAAAATACGCGGCGCGTCCGTTTGAACGCCTGTCCGCCAAACAAAAATTTTGGCTCGGATTTGCTGCCCTTTGTCTGTTGACAACGTTTTTCATTAATAATCCGTTTTGGCGCACGACCGCCGAATTATACAAAGAAGGCGACATCGCCCGCGAAAGCGTTATTTCGCCCGCCGATATTTCCGTGACGGACGCGGCGGAAACCGAGCAACTCAGACTGATGGCGCGGGAAAGCGTCCAGCCGACTTTTATTTTTGAAGCGAAGCGTGCGGACGAAGCCGTCCAAAGTTTTCGCTCGGCGTGGGAAAATCTGGCACGGAAAAAAGGAACCGCCGACGCGAACGCCAACGCTAAGAGTAACGGCAGCGCCCGCACCGAAGCGCAGCAAAACTGGACGGGCGCAGGCGGTTCGGAAGTCGGTAAGACCTTTGCGGCGCGGAGATTCAGCGCGAACGAACTCGATTCGGTAACGCGCCTTTTGCGTGAAAACGCCGACGGTTCGATTTACGGCGATCAGGACCGGCAGTATTTTCAAACGGAAATCATTCTCCACGAACGCCAGCGACCGAACCAGCAGTCAATCGTGAAAATGCCGGAAAGCAATATGACGGTGCTTTCCGAAGCTCGCCAGAAACTTTACGAGGGCTTACAGAAAATCAGAAGTTTGTCGTCGTCGGAAGCTGAAGCGTTCAATGCCGCGCTCGCGCCTTTAATTCAGCCGAGCGTCGTTTTCGACGGCGCGGCGACGGAAGAGGCGCGGCAGTCAATCGAAAAAAACGTCGCGCCCGTAACGGTTTCGCTGAAACGCGGGCAGACGATTGTCCGCGAAGGCGACACGATTACGCCGCTGGCATTGTCGCAAATCGCCGCCATTCGCAGTTACAGCGATTCGACCAGGCGTTTGAACCGCTTTTTTGGGTTATTGCTTCTGGTTTCCGCGCTGTTTTGGGTCGCCTGGAAATTTATCGAGCAGCACGGCAACGCCTCGCGCATCGTGCTGTCGGAAGAAAAAACCTTCGCGCTGTTCGGCTTTATCGTGCTGGCGCAAACGCTTTTGATGGCGATATTTTTCCGCCTCGCCGAATTTACCGCCGCGCAGAACGTCAAAGCTCCGCTCAATGATCCGACTTTGTGGGCATTTGCGATTCCGTTCGCCTTCGGAAGTCTGCTAATGACTTTGCTCGCCGACCGCCGCACTGCGCTTTTTACAGGATTTTTTCTCGCTTTAATTGCCGGACTGCTCGCGCCGAAAAGCCTGGAATTCGCGCTGTATGCGGCGATTACTTCGGCGGTCGCGGTTTACGGCATCGGGCGTTATCGTTCGCGTTCGTCGGTGACGACCGCCGGCGTTCTCGTCGGTTTGGCAAGCGCGGCGGCGACGGTCGCGCTGATCGGCTACACGCAGCAGCCGTTTATTTTGAACACGGTCGCGCTGGCGATTTGCTGCGGACTCTTGAGCGGTTTGATTACGGCGGCGGTGACGGCGGTTTTTCTGCCGGTTTGCGAGACGTTTTTCGGCATTCTGACCGATGTCAAATTGTTGGAATTATCGAACGCCGATTTGCCTGCGCTCGGACAACTCGCGCTTCGTGCGCCGGGAACCAATCAGCATTCACACGCCGTCGGGCAGCTTGCCGAAGATGCCTGCCGCGTCGTCGGCGCGAATGGTTTGCTGGCGCGAATCGGTGCGCTTTATCACGACATCGGCAAATCCGCCGCGCCCGAACATTTCATCGAAAACCAGCACGGCAAAAATCCGCACGACCGCCTGAAACCGGCGCAGAGCGCGAAAATTGTCGTCAGCCACGTTACTTACGGAATAAAATTGGGCAGAGAAATGGGCTTGCCGCAGCGAATTATTGATTTTATTCCGCAGCATCACGGAACGCGAACGCTGCATTATTTTCTGAAAAAGGCGCAGGCGGAAGCCCGCGACGACGAGACGATTTCGGAGAACGATTTTCGTTATCCGGGACCGAAACCGCAATTTAAGGAATCGGCGATAATGATGATCGCCGATAGCTGCGAAGCGGCGGCGCGTTCGCTCGAATCGCCGACACCGGAAAATATCCGCTACATCGTCACAAAAATTATTGACGCGATTTTAGCCGACGATCAGCTCGACGAATGCGATCTGACGCTGCGGGAATTAACGCAAATCCGCGAAGCGATGATAAAGTCCCTGGTCGCCATTTACCACTCGCGGGTTGATTATCCGGGTTACACGCCGCCGAATTCCATCAGAACCTTGATTGCTTCGGCGGAAAAAGAATCGGAAAATCGTGCGATGCTCTACGCCGATCCCGCCGATATTCCCATCAGCAAAGGCGGCGAAGTCGAGGACGAAGCGATTGACCGCTCACAGCCGCCGGAAAAAGCCGAAGCCAAAACCACCATCTGAAGAAATTCGTTTAAATTTTATTTTTTAATTTGTCGTAAGTCGTTCGCAGGTTTTCGGGAATTGTGCGCGTCTCGCCGACGGTCGTCATAAAATTAGCGTCGCCGATCCAGCGCGGAAGAATATGCTGATGCAGATGTTCGGCGACACCCGCGCCCGCCGCCTTTCCCTGATTGATGCCGATGTTGAATCCGTGCGGCTGATACGTTTCGCGCAAAGCGGTTTGACAGCGTTTAGTCAAATCCGTTAATTCGTCGGTGATGTTTTTTGCGGCACGATCCAAATCGGCGAGATGCGCGAACGGGACGATCATCAGATGACCGGAAATATACGGATAGATGTTGAGAATGACAAAATTAAACTCGGCGCGGTGAAGAATATAATTTTCTTCGTCGTGCGCCGAGTTCTCTGAAATTTTACAAAACACACAGCCGCTGCCGTCTTTATCGGCTGGCTGATTTTCGTTTGATTTGATGTAAGCGTATCGCCACGGACTCCACAAAACATCCATTTTCGGTGCAGACGGCGAGGAGAAATAAATCCTTGCTCTTCGCTTTTCGTTATTTATTAATAAGTTCTTTGAGTTCTTTGCCGGGTTTGAAGTAGGCGACGCGCTTGGCGGGAATGTTAACCGCCGCGCCGGTTTTCGGATTGCGACCTTTGCGGGCATCGCGTTCGCGCACCCGAAAACTGCCGAAGCCGCGCAGTTCGATTTTCTCGCCCTTGTTGAGCGTTCCGACGATGCTCTCGAAAATTATCTCGACGAGTTGTTCGGCATCTTTTTTGGTCATCTCGGCTTCTTGCGCGACCTTTTCCACTAAATCGGCTTTCGTCATTTATTTTCCCTCATTTCAGATTTTGATTTTTATTTCAAAAACTTAACCGTTAGCGGTTTTTTCTTCGGAATCTTCCGAGTCGTTTTTAACCGAGGAATCTTTCACGTCAGCGGTTTCGAGTTCGATGCCGTCCGAGACCGCCGCCGTTCTCACCGGAGCATCGTCCAACTCCAGCAAATCATCGTCTTCGCCCCGCGTTTCGGCGGCTGTCATCTGTTCGGGTTGTTCGATGACAGCTTCGTCGTCCGATTCGGCTGTCGCCGCTGGCGGCGCGTTCTCGGCTTTGTCGTCGCCGGTTGAAAATTCAGAGGCGGTTTCTTGATTCGCCGGAGTTTCAACCGTTGCCGGATCAGAGGATTCAACCGTTGAGTCCGCTTCGCCAGCCGATTCCTCAACGGCGGGAGTAACGCTGTTTTCCGCGCTGTCGGCACTGTCGGTCGAAGTCTCGGCAACTGCTTCAGCCGCTGGCGCGGCACTTTCTTCAATGGATGCTGTTGTCGGTTCCGGCGATCGAATTTCGGCGACCGGATGCTCTTCGACCGTCGGTTCTTCGACTAGCGGCGCGACTTCGCCGGTCGTCGGCTCTTCGGCTTCCGCCATTGTCGTTTCCGGCGCGGTTTTTTCCGTTTCTTCAACGGCGGAATTCGTCTCCGCCGTTTCCGGTTCAACTACTTGCTCTGACGGTGCGGCAACTGCCGCTGCCGCTTCTGCCGCTTCTGCCGCTTCTGCCGCTTCTGCCGCATCTGAGGCAGCTTTCGCCGCCGATAAACGCTCTTCCTGATCGGCGCGTTCTTTGGCTTGCAGGGCTTTTCTTTCCTTTTTCGACAAACGCGGTTCGTCCGATTTTGTTTCTTCTTCGCCGCCTCCGCGTTTCAGATTCATCAACTCGCCCAAACTCGCCATTCCGCCTTTTGCTTCGGTCGAATAGTTTTTCGTATCAATCACGGGTTCGTCGTCTTTACCGACGGCGCGATGCGATAAACCGATTTTCTGAACATCGTTTTCGATCCGCAAAATTTTGAAATCCATTTCCTGACCGATTGAACCGATGTCTTCCGGTCGTTCGATTCGTTCGTCGGAAAGTTCCGAGATGTGGCATAAACCTTCGAGTTCGCTGCCCAGTTCGACGAATACGCCGAAGCCGGTAAAGCGCGAAAGTTTGCCGCGCACGACATCGCCCGGTTTGTGGCTGGAAACGAAAGCATCCCACGTGCTGGGCGTTAATTCTTTGATCGAAAGAGCCATCCGGCGATTGTCGGTGTCAATGTTTTTAATCACCGCTTCGACTTCCTGATCGCGTTTCAAAACGTCTTTAGCGTGTTTCAGTTTTTTCGAGTGCGTGATGTCGGAAACGTGAACCAACCCGTCAATGCCGTCTTCAATTTCAATAAAAGCACCGAAATCGGTTAAGTTGCGAACTTTGCCGCGCACCGTTTGACCGACGCGGTAACGCTCGTGAACAGTCTGCCAGGGATTCGTCTGAAGCTGTTTCATTCCGAGGCTGATGCGGCGTTCGTCCGTATCAACTCCCAAAACCTGCACCTCGACTTCTTCGCCCGCCCGCACGAGTTTTTTCGGACTCGCCGAGCGTTTCGACCACGACATTTCCGAAACGTGAACCAGTCCTTCAACGCCCGGTTCGAGTTCGATGAATGCGCCGTAATCAGTAACGCTGGAAACGCGACCTTTGAGTTTGGCGTTGATCGGATAAAGTTCCATTACGGTTGACCACGGATCAGGAATCAACTGTTTGTAGCCGAGCGCGACTTTTTCCTTTTCGCGGTCGAGCTTTAAGACTTTTACCTGCACCGTGTCGTTGACCTTGAATAATTCTCCGGGATTGTGCAGTCTGCCCCACGACATATCGGTTACGTGAAGCAGTCCGTCAATGCCGCCGATGTCGAGAAACGCGCCGTACTCGGTTAAATTTTTAACCGTTCCTTCAATGACGTAGCCTTCCTGGAGCTTGTTTAAGGTTTCGCTTTTTTGTTCGTTGACGACTTTATCGGTTAACACTTTGCGCGATAAAACGATGTTGTTGCGTTTGCGGCTGAACTTGATAATCTGCGCTTCGATGTCTTGTCCGACGAACGAATTTAAATTGCGAATCGGGCGCGAGTCTACCAATGAACCCGGCAAAAACGCTTCCACGCCGTCGAGGTCAACGCGCAGACCGCCTTTGGTAACTTCCAAAACACGTCCCGTAATCGGCATCTCTTCGTTGAACGCTTTTTCGATCACCGCCCACGATTTGCGGCTTACGGCATCAGCCCGCGAGAGCATCGGCGGCGCATCGCCCGACGTGATGCTTTTGATGATGGCTTCGACCGCATCGCCTTTTTCGACCGTTACTTCTCCGGTCGGCGAGGTGAAATCCTCAATCGGCGCGATGCCTTCTGATTTATAGCCGAAATCAATCAAAACTCCGCGTTCGGAGATGCCGACGACTTTTCCTTCGACTAAATCGCCGCTGTGAAAGATCGTCTGTTCCTGCTCGAACTTTTCAAGAATCGAGCCGAAATCTTCTTCCGGCGAAGCCGTCTGCTCGGTTGCCGCCGATGTTTCGCCGGCGGTCGTCTGGTCATCAGTCGCCGCTGGTGCGATTGATTCGTTCGTGTTTGCTTGTTCTGAAACGGGCGTTTCGTTGTTCGCCGATTCTACCGTTTCGTTATTAACCTCGTTTGCCATTATAAATTTATATCAATATCCTTTTTTAAAAGTAGCTGCTCAAAAACTTGATGCGCGTTTCGCAATTTTATTCGGTCGGGCTTTGCAAATAAGAATTTACGGACAAATCTTATTGACAACCGCAAACCGCAACGGCTGAAAAAGAAGTGTAATCGGCTGCTGATTTTGTGAGAAACAGGCTGAAAAAAAGAGATAAGGCATTGATTTTTGCTTCATTTCCGCACATCGCACGTTTGACCGGATAAGACTAAAATTTACACGCCGCAGTGCTTATCTGTCAAGACAATAAAAAGCAAAAGTAAAAAGACAAAAGGCAAAAGTCAGGAAAAGTCGTCTTTAGTGAACTTTTTTGTCCGAATCGGCGACTTTCCTGTTTCTGTCTTTTGTCTTTCGTCTTTTGCCTGCGACTACTGCACCATCGTCAAAATCGAAACGTCCTTGAATTCGCCGCTGCGAACCATCGAGCCTTTCTCCGCTCCGCCGTTTAAGTATATATTGGTGTCGTCAAAACTCATCGGCTTCGAGTAGAAATAACCCTGCGCTCCTTCGCACTTCAGATTTTTCAACTGCTCGATCTGCGCTTCGGTTTCTACGCCCTCGGCGATGACTTTGATTCCGAGACTATCGGCGAGCGTCAAAATCGTCTGCACTATTTCCAGGTTGCGCCCTTCGGTATTATCAATCGGACTGATAAACGAGCGGTCAATTTTCAGCGTCGAAATCGGCAGCTGCATCAGATAGCTGAGATTTGAATATCCCGTTCCGAAGTCGTCAATATTGATTTCGATGCCCAAATCACGAAGCCGGTGCAGCATTCCGACGGCTTTTTCACGATGTTCAAAGAATACCGATTCGGTGATTTCGAGCTTTAATTCGTGCGGCGAAAAGCCGGTATCTTTGAGAATTCGGTGAATAGTCTCGACCAAATCCATCTGCGCGAACTGTTTGCACGACAAATTAACGCTCATCGTAAAGGGCGAATCGGGCGGAAAGTTTTTCTTGAGAATCTGTCCCTGCTGGCAAGCCATTCGCAGAATTTGTTCGCCGAGCGCGTCAATCAAACCGATTTCTTCCGCCAGGGCGATGAATTTGTCCGGCATTACCAATCCCAAAGTTTTATGATGCCAGCGGGCGAGAGCTTCAAACCCCTGAATTTTATTGCTCTTCAGCGAATAAATCGGCTGATAAAAAACGCTCAGTTCTTCACGTTCAATCGCTTTTCGCAAATCGGTTTCCAGTTGCAGAGTCGCTTTGACATCCTCGTGCATCTCTTCGCTGAAAACTTCGTGACAGGCTTTGCCGGCGCGTTTCGCCTGATACATTGCCGTGTCCGCGTCGCGCATCATATCTTCGGGCGCGAGGTGTTTGTCGGAGCGGTGCAGAATGCCGATGCTCGCCGAACTGTAAATTTCGTGTCCGCCCAAATCGAACGGTTCAGTAAATTTTTCCTTTAGTCTTTCGGCGATGCGGACGACTTCCGAGGCTTCGTAACTGCCTTCGACCAAAATCGTAAATTCGTCGCCGCCCAAGCGAGCCACCAGATCGTTCGGGCGCAGACACTCGCGCAGGCGTTCGGCGATGCCGACGAGCAGACGGTCGCCGAAAACGTGACCGAGACTGTCGTTGACGATTTTGAAGCGGTCAAGATCAATAAATAAAATGCTGACTTTGTGCTGCGGATTAAATTGCGAACTGCTGATAGCTTGTTCGAGCCGCGTCATAAAGAACGCCCGGTTCGGCAGTTTGGTCAAAGCGTCGTGCGTCGCTTCGTATTTTAACTGCTGCTCCGCCAGCTTTTTGTCGGTGATGTCCTGAATCTGAAAAATCAGATTCGGACGATTGTTATCGTTCGCGTCAACGGCGGTCGAAACGCTCCACGCCGCCCAGACGGTCGCGCCGGATTTATGAATATACCTTTGCTCAAGCTGGCAAGTCGCAACTTTGCCGGTTACGAGTTCGTGAATTTTAACCAGCGTGTTGCCCAAATCCTCTGCGAAAAGCATTGATTGAAAATCGGTGGCGAGGAATTCGTCTTCCGTATAGTCGAGAATTTCGCAGAGTGCGCGATTGACTTTGAGCCAGTTGCCGTCAATCGAAACGAGCGCGATGCCGATGGGCGCGTAGTTGAAAGCACTGCGAAAGCGTTCTTCCGATTCGCTCAGAGCCGCCGACTGTTTCTCCAGAACTTTCGCGTAGTTTTCGGCTTGTTCCGCCTGCACGGTCGCCATTTCGACGTTCTTCATATACATCCGATAAGTCAGATAGACGAAGAAAATAATCGGAAACGTCGCCGCCACCACGCCGAAACCGATATAGTCGGCGGCTTTCAGCAGAACGCCTGCGCTCACCGCTCCGACGAAATAAGTGATAAAAGTCCAGGCGTATTGATTTTTCCAGGTTTCCCAAAGCGGTTTTTCGCTTTTCAGCGCACCGTAAATCGAGGCTAAACCGGTGTTGGAAATAAATTGAACCAATGCCATCACCGATAAGGCGATGAAAAAATTATTGAAATTTTCGCCGCGTCCGTGCAGTTGATTTTCCGTGTGCGGTCCGAAAATCTTTAAAACCAAAACGACGGCACTCGTCGAAAGTGCCATCGCCGCCATATTGAAAAAAACGGTGATTTTTTTATTGCAGAAACGCCACGACGAAAAAATCGCCTCGACCGCCGCCAGTACGACGGCGATTTCGCCGCCGTATAAAAGCAGCGCGAGAAAAATAAAAGTATCGGAGACGGCGATGTGCGATTTGAAGCGCGGAATCTGAATCGTAATACGCGAGCCGATGCCGATGGTGAAACAGAACAGAATGAAAAAATAGCCGTCGAGTTTCTGAAAAGGAAGGTAGAAAAAAGTCGCCGCTAAACACAAACATCCCAACGCGAGAATCGTCAGCATATAAGTTTTAGTTCTGGTTTGTGTGTTCATATTCACCTGGCGCGGGAGAGGTTTCTACATAAAAATAAATTAGGGTTCGGATGACGTTCGACCGATTGAGTTTTGACTTCTGCCGGGAACTTCCAGGTCTCAGAGTGGTAAAATCAGGAAATTTAGCAAAAAAGAGAGGTTCTGGCTAAACCCCTCCTGATTATAAAGTTGTAAAAACTTTTTGTCTACAATTATTTTCGTTAAACAAAAATCGTTTGACAGCAGTCCGTATTTCTGAATCCGGCTTTGACGAAGCTGCGGTGTGCGCCTTTAAATTCGACGTTGCTCAAGAGACAGACGTTTTCGACTCGTCCCATCAATTGCAAACCGAGTTTTGAGAGACAACTCGAACCGATGTCTTCGCCGCGATACTCCGGCGCGACGTAGATGCCTTCGAGATAAACGACATCGAAAGTTTCGGCGACAATATCGGCTTTGAAAACCAACTTGCCGTTCTCGAACACGACGAAGGTGCGTCCCTGTTCGATGCGTTTCAAACAGCGTTTCAAAAATCCCTCGCGGTCTTTCAAAAGCGGGCTGACATCGCTTTCGATGAAGGCGACTTCATCGTGCGCGACCGCGATTTGTTCGAGTTCGCTCGCGTCGGCAACGCGCACGTTCCATTCGCAATCCTGCACGAAAAACGGAAAGTTGAGTTCAAAAAGCAGTTCGGTGCAGACTTTTCGCGCCGGACGATTGTCGCCGGTGAACTCTTTCCAGAAGGCTTCGATTGATTGACCGTCCGCCATCATCAGATGAATCGGCACGTCCGATTGACGGGCGACCGCCGCAAATGCCGTTAGCGAATCTGCCGAACGCGCTTCGATCAAAGTCGTGTGTCCGATCAGAGCAACTCCTTCGAGCGTTCCTTCGGCGTTGCGATAGCCGTAAAATTTGCCGCGATTGTCCGGGTTCTCCAAGCCGTTGTCCTGAATGAAGCTCGACATCACGACCGTATGCACGGGACGAATTTTTAGGAATCCTAAAACCTCTTGTCTATCGGCATCTCTGAGCAGTCGAAGGCGCGACTCTTCGGATGGAAGCGTCGGGTAAATATCCCGACCGGCGATGATTTCATTGGCGGCGATGAGCGTGGTGTTTAAGTCGTTCATATTATTATCTCCTGTCGTAATTTTATAAACTCACTACTACTGCATCGCAGGCGTGTCGTCGCCGTCCAATACCGAGTTCGCTATCGTCGAATCGCTGACCAGAACGCCGTCGCTGACCAGAACGCCGTCAGACACTAAAACGCCGTCGCCGATCAGAACACCGTCCGACACCAGAACACCATCCGACACCAGAACACCATCCGACACCAGAACACCGTCGCTGACCAGCACACCGAAGGCTTTGAAAACCGTTCCGCCGCCCATCGCCGTTCCGTTGCTGACCAAGGCTTTCGGCGTAATCGTCAGACCCGCGCCGAAATTGCTGTTCAGAATGTATTGGTGCAGAGTATTGTGAGAAACACCTTTCTCGAACCACAAACCGTTGCGATAAACTTCCTGAAAGTTCGTGGCAATCGTTGATCCTTTCAGATAAGAATGATCCGCCAAAATACCCTGCGCCCAGGTGAGCGTCTGCCCGTTCAAACTCGACGTAACCGCCGGAAAAACTGCTCCGGTCGCCATCAAACTCATTCCCGAAGTCGCCGCAAGATTAAAATCAATATCGGTTCGGTAGGTTTTGGCAAGTCGAATCGCGCCTTCGAGATTTAATTGTCCCGCGCCCTGTTCGAGCGTGTTGTAGCCGTTCAAGGGCTGCGCCGTATATTCGAGAATCATCTTGACCATCGCCGGTGTCAGATTCGGATTGACTTGATAAAGCAGAGCCGCCGCCCCAGAAACGACCGGAGTGGACATCGAAGTCCCGGACATATACATCATCGCGCTTGCCGCGTCAGTTCCGTTGAGAGCCGCCGTTGACAAAGCCGGATTCAGCGTCGCCAGCAGACAGGTGGATTTCGATTTCGCCGAAATGATTTTGTTGCCGGGAGCGACAATCTCCGGTTTCATCACATTGTCGTAAATTTTCTGACCGTTGAGGCGCGTGTAAAAAGAGCGCGTCGGACCGCGTGAACTGAAAGAGGCGATTGTATCGTCGGCGCGGGTGTCCGTGCCGATGGTGTTGATCGCGCCGACGGTCAACGCCGAAGGCTCATTGCCGGGCGAGTGAATATGTCCGTAAAGTTTTTGTCCGGTGGCAAAATTTTTGCCTTCGTTACCGGCGGCGGCAACCACTAAAATTCCCTGCGCCGCTAATGCGCGAACCTTCACGCAAACCGGATCGTTCGTGTAAGAATCAATCGCCAAACCGCCGAGACTTAAATTGACGACTTTGATGTTGTAAGCCGTGCGGTTGGTCAGAACCCAATCGAGCGCACTCAGAAGCCAGGTGGTTCTGCCCAAACCGTTATCCGCCAAAACTTTCAGATTCAGCAAATTCGCCTTCGGCGCGATGCCGGTGTAAGCGTTGGTGTCTCTCGAAGGATTGCCGGCGGCGATGGCGGCGACGTGCGTGCCGTGTCCGTAATTATCGTCAGCCGTTAAATCGGTCGTGAAATTTTTGCTGAAAACGACGCGGCTCGTCGTCGTGCCGTCGGTAAAGGCTTTGTGATCCGGCGTGATGCCCGAATCGAGAATGGCGATGCCGATTCCCGTGCCGTCCAGCGTGTAAGCCGGGCGCGTGCCGGCAGCCGGCTGGACGCGCATCTGACCCGCGCCCGATTCTCTTTCCAGATGACCGCCGAGCAGGTTAACATCGCGGTCAGGCGACATATAATTGATGCTGCCGCTGTTGGATAAAAGTTCGACCGCGCTCAGAGGCATATTGACCAGCACCGTGCCGCTGTCGCCGATGCGTTCCTGAACGCGAATTTTGTTTTGTTTGAGCATCGTGCGGAAAAGTTGATTGTCCGCATCTTTCGACTGCACGATCACGTTAACGCGCTTGTCGCCCGACGGATTGTTCGCCATCATTTCGCGCAGGTCGGGCGAAACATTGTCGCCGCGAAAACCGTCGCCGCTCTCGGAGTTTCCAGCCGAGTTTTCGTCCGCCGAAATGCCGTCCGAATCCGTCATCGTCATCGTTTGAAACAGCGCGGCGGCTTCGGCGTTCGTTTCGACTTTTGCTTCGTAAGCCGCTTTTGAACTGCCGCCGATGATGTTGATTTTGCCTTGTAGAAGAGCTTCTGTCAGCGAATCGTTAACGGCGTTTGAACCGACGAAATTGGTTAATTCGTCAACGAACAAAATCGTTTCGCCCTTCGCGGCGGCGAGTTCGACGACGATTCCGGCGAAGGCGTTTGATTTTTCCGCCGCCGTTGCCGAAGGCGTAAATAAACTGTCGAGTTCGAGTTTCAGAACGCGCTTGTTTTTCAAATTCGCCGGAACATCTCCCGAAGCGATGCGGGCGGCGAGCGATTCGATAATCAATTCCTGCTGATCGCCTTTTTCGTCCAGAATCACCGGCTGGCGCGAATCGCCGTTCGTCAGCAGTTTAATCAAACTGCCGACTTCTTTTTCATAACGCGCACTGCCGCCGATTCTGCCGGCACGCGCCAAGCCGGTTAAATCCGTCGTGAATTTTTTCATCGCCGAAGATTTGACCGTATTTTTAGACGAATCACCGGCGAACGTCTGAATCGCGCCGATGTTCGTCAAAGAAAACGAACCTAATAAAACGAAAGAGAAGGCTTTCGTTAATAAGCCGGATTGTTTTTTGAAAATCATAATTTTTGCTCCGTTAATCCAAGAAAGAAATTTCCGAACGATTGATATATGAATCGCCGAAAGTGCTTTCGCAACGGTCGTGCCATTCGATTAAATGAGACAGTAATTAGGTTTATAAAAATTTCATTAGATCGGCGACAAAATAATCGGTCATTTTGAATCATCGAATCGGTCAGCTTGAATGAAAAGAAAAAAGGAAAGCCGTTAATGACTTTCCTTCAAAATTTAAAGTTGTTCAAGTAGTTTTTACTTTTTCGGTTTTACTCCGTTTGTTTGCAATGAAGATTTTTCAGAAACTCCTTTTTTCTTCTGCATTTCGGCTAGACGCTGTTGAAAATATTCGCGTCCAATACCGACGAACCGTAAATCTTTCAGACCTTTTTCAGTTTCAGAAGTCATATTCTTTGAATCCATTTCTGTTTTCTTCATAGTCTCTTCTCTCGCTCGAATTTGCTTTCCACGCTGAAGTAATTGGCTTTTAAGCTTTGCTATTCAAAATGATCGTCGAAGAAAATCAGTTCATCTGGCTTTTTCATCAAATTCCGAGAACGTCAATCAACTCCTGCACCGCGCCCGCCGATTTTTGCAGCGCGGCGCGTTCTTCGGCGGTCAAAGAGATTTCGATGATTTGTTCCACGCCGTCTTTGCCGAGTTTGACCGGAACGCCGACGAATAGATTATTGATGCCGTATTCGCCTTCGAGATAAACGGCGCACGGCAGAATTTTCTTTTTATCTTTCAAAATCGCTTCCGCCATCTCGACCGCGCCCAAACTCGGAGCGTAATAAGCCGAGCCGGTTTTAAGGAGTCCGACGATTTCCGCGCCGCCGTTCGCCGTGCGTTTGAGGATCGCGTCAAGCTTGTCTTTTTCGATTAACTCGGTGATCGGAATTCCGGCGACCGTCGAGTAGCGCGGAAGAGGAACCATCGTGTCGCCGTGTCCGCCGAGAACGAATGCGGTAACATTCTCGACCGAAACATTTAATTCTTCGGCGATAAAACAGCGCATTCTCGCCGAATCCAGCACGCCCGCCATCCCGATCACGCGATTTTTCGGGAATCCCGATCTTCGATAAGCGACCTGCGTCATCGCGTCCAAAGGATTCGAGACGACAATAATCACGGCGTTCGGCGAATGTTTCGTCACCTCGTCCGTTACTTTCCCAACGATGTCGGCGTTCGTTTTTAAAAGATCGTCGCGGCTCATTCCGGGTTTGCGCGGCAGTCCGGCGGTGATGATGACAATATCGGAATCGGCGGTTTCTTCATAGGAATTCGCGCCGACGAGTTTGACATCAAAACCGTCAATCGGCGCAGCCTGCGCCAAATCCAAAGATTTTCCCTGCGGAGTTCCTTCGACAATATCCACCAAAACCACATCGGCTAATTCTTTCGATGCAATCCAATGCGCGGCAGTCGCACCGACATTGCCCGCGCCGACCACCGTGATTTTATTTCTTCCAGCCATTTTTAATCCTTCCTGTTTATAGTTAAATTGTGATAAAGACAGGCATATTTTCACACAGTCGGCGATAAACGGCAAAAGACGCAAAATTCTTTCGAGGAAACATTTATCACGGCTTCGACTTTTTCGAGCGTAATTTCTCCGCAGTGTTCAGCTGGCGGCGAGCGGCGAGCGTTTTTTTGTTTTATGCGGATTATACGGCGGCACGGTTTTTGCGGCTGGCTTCGGTGAGGAAAAATTATGAACCGATTAAAAACTTTGTCGAAAATCGTCGCAATTCTTGCCGTCTGCTGTTTCGCTTTTCAAAATGCGGCGGCGCAGAACGACCGCGCAGCGGAGGATGAAGCGGTGCGGGTTACGAACGATTCGTTTCCGATTCAGACGCAAACGCCGAACGGGGCGCGGATTTTCGCCGTTCGACAGCCGAACGCCGCGATGCTTCGGGCGATTGATCGAGGATTAACGGATTTATTCGCCGTCGCCCGAAAAAATAATTATCGCAAGCGTCTTAACTACGCCGATTACACGATTTTTATTGCGAGAGCCGACCGGACGCGAAACGCGGACGGGAATTATTCGCCGGACATTGCGGTCGAGGCGGCGCAGTATGCGGGCGGCGTTTACGATCAGGGCGGATTTATCTATGCGGCGGGAATGGTTTTGAGCAATAATCCGTGCGCGTTCGTGTTCGCCGAACACACGAAAAACTTCGAGCGCGTTTCCGAAGTCGTCCGCTACGAAGGCGAACACCTTGTTCTCTATCACAACGACCGCCGCCGCTACCGCCAAACCGCCGACCACAGTCAAGGCGGCGGGCATCCGATTCTTCAGTAAGAAGAAGAAATGGAAAATGGAAAATGGAAAATTTAAGAATGCGTCTTAACATTTTCCACTTTCCATTCTCCAGCCATTTTCCACTTCTCTTCTATTTTCCTTCCATTCCCCACTTCTCTTCATTTCCCACTTCTCTTCATTTCCCATTTCTCTTCATTTCCCATTTCCCATTTTCCATTTCCTCCTAACCTATATCGTGTAAACGCCCGACGAAATTGTTGACCGGAGGAAATAGACATCTCCGGCTTTTCGGCATAAAATGCTACGAAACCACGCCTTAAACAGGTTTTCGATTCGTTTCCGGTTGGTGGCACGACCGTTGCTAAATATCTTGGCGGAAGTCTTAGTTTGACAAAATCCGCGAAGATGGAGGTTAGTTATGAATGTTTGGTTGATGAGAACCAAAATCTTCGCATTTTTGTTTTTGATCTTTGGCAGTTTTATTGCAGCGCGGGCGCAAACCGATTCGATTTATCAGCTTCAGGCGGGAACGACTTTCCGGTTGGAGATGGATAACGAAATCAATTCTAAAATCGCCCGCGTGAACGACACTTTTACCGCGACGGTCGCCGCCCCTTTGATGAAGCGCGAGACGGTCGTTTTGCCAATCGGGACGATGATCGAAGGGCGCGTTACAAAAGTGCGCCGCGCCGGTTTCGGCGGCAGAGGCGGAATTCTGGAAGTTTCGTTTCAAACGATTCGCTTTGCGGACGGCGCGAAACGCGAAATCGAAGGCGTTCTGACCGAACAGTTAAAAGCCGAATCGCCGCAGACGGCAAACGCCCTGACGATTCTCGGCGGCACGGCACTCGGCGGAATTCTGGGCGCGGCGTTCAAAGGCGGCGGCGCGTTGGTCGGGGCGGGCATCGGAGTAGGCGCGGGAACGGGCGTTTCTCTTTTCAGAAAAGGAAAAGATTTGAGCATCAAAGCCGACGAGCAGTTTGAAATAAAATTAACGAAAGCCGTTAATCTGCCCGTGCGCGATTTTTGAAAAAGACTTTGACAAACAGATTGTGAAAAAGATTGGTCGTCGGCGATTTTTCGCCCACGCGACCAATTAAAAGCCCGACACGAAGGGGAGAGCGTGTCGGGCTTTTATTTTTTTTTGCGCGGCATTAGTATAAAACCGGCTATCTTTCTTTTGGCTTACCTGCATCTCAAGTAACCCTTACCGTCTTGGCTCGTAACGAAGCAAAACCTCTCCATTATCAAATGTCTTGGATTTTACAAGTTGTAGATTTAGCTTGTCGTCCAAGTCGTTAAATATCGTCATCCCTTTTCCCAAAGCCGTCGGATTAACAACGAGATTGTATTCATCAATCAGATTTTCCTTGATTAAAGACGATACAAAACCCGCCCCGCCATAGACGATGATGTTTTTGCCGGACTGACTCTTAAGTTTATTTATTTCGTCCGTCAGGTTTCTTTTCGCCAAGGTCGTGTTGTCCCAACTCGATTTTTCAAGCGTCTTTGTGAAAACAATTTTCGGCGTGTCAACCATTTTTTTAGCGAAAGAAAATTCAGGACTGTCGGGTTGATTGTTCACGATGGTTGACCAGTAATTGATAAATCCTTCGGTCATTTTGCGCCCAAGTAATATGAGGTCAACGGATTCGTGTAATTCGTTGACCTAAATTTTCTGTTCGTCCGCACCTTCCGCCATCCAATCTATTTCGCCGTTCGGTCCCGCGACGAAACCATCAACGGATATTTGCATTTGTAGTTTTAATTTTCTCATTTTTCTTCTGTTCAATTTTACCGCGAAGCGCACCACTACTCATTAACACCAACGCCGTTGATAACACGTCTTTTTTGAGTATTATTCACAGCATCCAGGTATTTTTGCGCCGCCGATAACGTGGTAAATTTTCGATGTCGGCGAAATTTTCAAAATACTCGCCGATTTATTTCTTCAGGTCAAATTTCGCGTCATCAATCGGCGCGTTGATTTTCGCTTCTAAAACTCTGCGCGTCCAAGTGATGTTCGGCAAAGCGAACCGAATCGAAGTCGGCAGTTTTACGCCGCCGAAATCTTTGTAATCATTGTAGTCCACCTGATACGGAAAATTCCCCAAAACGGTCGGCGTATAAGCGATGCGGCGGACGAGGAAGCCGCCTTGAACGTCAAAATAAAGTCGTTCGCGCTGATTTCCGGCGGTCGTCGCACGGATTTGATAAACTTCGCGCCCGTCAATTCGATCAACAATTCCGAATTCCATTTTCGGGTAAATCGTTTTCAAATCGGCGGCGGCGAGTATCTGCGCTTCGCGTTTGATTTGTTCTTCTTCGTCGGGTTTCAATTTTATTTCGTCCGCGTTGCCGCGCTTCCACGCGCTCGCGCCGTCGAACGCTTCGGTTACTGTAAACTCGCCGTATTTCGTCGTCGTCAACAATTTATTCGATTTCTGCCAAATTTCTTCGGGTTCGGTTTTGCCGTCGGGTTCGATACGGCTGGCTTTGATGTGGCGCGAAGTGATTTTTTCGAGATTAATTTTGCCGCCCAAAGCCGAAACGTATTTGTTTATAATCTGCTCGACGGTCGGTTTCGTCGCGGGCTGTGTCGGTCTGGTCTCGGCGGCGGCGGTCGGATTCAGATTCGGCGCGGACTGCGGATGCGCCCGCCCGTTATGACAGGTCGCGCACGAAACTTCCGGGCGATTCTCGAAATAGGTTTTGTTCAGCGCGAAAGTCATCTTCAACATTTCTCGCGCCGCCTCTTTTTCTTCCTTGCCGTCCTTTTCAAATTCGTTCCCGATGTGGCAAAAGCTGCAATTGACACCCAAACTTGCCGACATCAGGTTCATCACTTTGCCCATCTGATCGGCGGGCATTTCGTTTAAAACCTTGATGTTTTTGAATTTCTGTCCGGCGGTTACGATTTGCGTCGTCTGCATCTCGCCTTGCGGAACGAAAAACGCGAGCGCGAACAGCGAGATCGTGAGAATTGCGATTATTTTAATTTTTGTTTTCATAGAGAACTCTAAATTGTGCAACAACTTGTTGCATTACCAATTGTCCAGCAGATTGCTGGACGTTTTATTTTAACAATCTCAAATACTTGCTATTTTTGCTTTTTGAGGCATTGCGTTCCAAGTCTTACCTAAAAGCGTTCTACCTGTTTTATGCTTTCTGACTCCGCCCCATTGTTTGAAAAAGAAAGGAACTTTTTGTTCGTCACATTGCTCTTTAATTTCCAACACCCAACTTTCTTCCATCGGACGCGCTTTCGGTCCCGATTCGCCGCCGACGATTACCCAATCCATTCCGGTTAAATCCAAATCAAGCAAATTTCCTAAAAGCGGTTCAATCGAAAGAAATTTTATGTGCGCGTCGGTCGCTCTCAAATCGTCAATTCGATGAACAACCTTTTGATTTTCGACACTCACGCCCATCCAAATATGTGATTGCCAATTTAATTCTTTGCTGAATTCTTTCAATCTTTCTGAGCGTTTCGTTAAAACTTGAAACTGATGCCAATCAGCTTTTGCCATTACGTCAAAGACTTTTTGAATGTAATCAAGCGGAACGTCTTTGTGAAATAAATCGCTCATTGAATTGACAAAAATCGTCTGCGGCTTCTTCCAACCTAACGGAAGTTCGAGCATTTTCGGTTGTAATTCTAATTTAAACCCGTTTTTGTAGTTGGCTTGCCTCATCGCTTTCAAACGCAAAGCAAGTTTCTCAGCGTAGCAATTCTTACAGCCGTCACTGACTTTTGTGCAACCCGTAACAGGATTCCAAGTGCTTTCAGTCCACTCAATCGGAGATTTGTGTGCCATAATTTTATTTCGGAAAATACTCTAAAATATCTTCCTCGTTTATTCGTTTCTTTCCGCTTTTTTCTCTTAATATGTTTTCTTCAAGAAGTTGTTTGACAACAGAGTTGTAGTCTTTGCCGTCAAAAGAGCCAAAATGTTCAAATATCAAATGATGCTTGATTTGTCGCCTGTTCACTTTATTATTTTTTTCAAGATACGCAATAGTTATTTGGCGGAGTTTTTCTCTACGAATTACAATTTCTTCGGATAATGAAGCCTGATCTGAAAAAAGAGGTCTATAATCGCTTTCTACGAATTCTCCATAAATTAAATCCTCTTCTGCTCGGATAAAGTCATTCATTAGATAAACTCCGTCGTTGTGCCGAGTACAGTAGATAAAATGGTATTTCGGCTTTGTATTTAATGCTTCCTTAATCGCATAATCGGTGACACTAAAACCGTATTTACAAAGATTTGAAGTATATTCCCGCAAAAGAATTTCTTCGCCCCGTTTAGTTGTCGGTTTTGAAACTGAAAATGGATTTACCCAATTATCGTTTCCAACAACTGATGTAACTATTTCGGCATTAGTTTGAGCGGTCTTTGGATTATTATTTTGAGAAATTGCCGCGCAAGCAATTCTGTATAAACCATCCGTATCAAAATTGATAATTAACTCAGTAATTGCTAGATTTCTCTGTAAAATAGGAATTAAATGAGAAAAGCGAACGCCCGTTGGACCAAATGGATCAATAAAGAAAAGCGTCGGTGAATTTCCGATTTTCGATAAAATGGTTGGAATTGAATCATCAAACCGAGAATTTATATTTTCGACAGTTCCCTTTGATTTCCAGTCTTCGGTAGCATTTTCTAAAGAATTAAATGTGTCAAAATCAGGCTCAACATTAATAATTCGCAAGTTGATAGGTCTGCTCCAGTTAAAGCAGATGCCGGAAAATTTTGCCATTAAAATAGGTGAGCCTTCACTTCCGTCATCATACTTAGCCGCACCTGCAAAACCATCGACACAATAAACTTCACGATTTATTGTTGTTGAAGCTACTTTCGCACTAAACGGCGGCAGATATTTTTCGAGAAGCCGATGCTTCCGCTTTGACCAAATTTTGAGATTTTCAAAAAACTTTTTGTTGTCCACTAGAAGAAATTCCTCTTAAGATAGGAGTTGGTAAAGCGTTTCAAGTATAACACGACATTTCTTACGTTAAAAACAATTTGAATTAACTCATCCAATTAACGCCCGCTTCAGCGTTCCATTTGGTCGTCGTTTTTTTGAGCTTCGTCCAAAATTCAATCGAACTCTTGCCCGTAATGTCGCTCGCGCCGAAACGCGAATCGTTCCAGCCGCCGAAGGAAAACGGTTCACGCGGGACGGGAACGCCGATGTTGACACCGATCATTCCTGCGCTCGCGTGTTCCATCACATAACGCGCCGCCCCGCCCGATTGCGTGAAAACGGACGCGGCGTTGCCGTATGGATTGGCGTTTTCTATTTTCAAAGCCTCATCTAAATTTTCCGTTCGCATAATCGAAATCACGGGACCGAAAATCTCTTCCCGCGCCACCGACATTTCCGGCGTAACGAAATCAATCACGGTCGCGCCGATATAGTTGCCGTTTTCTTTGCCTTCGACTTTGGCATTTCTGCCGTCAACCAGTATTTTCGCGCCCGCTTTTTCGGCTTCGGAAATGTAATTTTCGATGCGCGTCCTAGCCGCTTTGGAGATTACCGCACCTAAGTTGACACCCGGAATTACTTTTCGCGCTTCAACACAGATGCGTTCGATAATCGCCTCGACATCGCCGACCGCAATCATCGCCGAAGCCGCCATACAACGCTGTCCGGCGCAGCCCGACATTGACGCGGTAACATTTGCCGCCGTCATCGAAGGATTCGCGTCGGGCAGCACGAACAGATGATTTTTCGCGCCGCCGAGCGCGACACAGCGTTTCAAGTTGTGCGTGGACTGCTGGTAAACCAATTTCGCAACTTTCGTCGAACCGACAAAGCTGACGGCTTCAATCGAAGCGTGAGCGCAAATCGCTTCGACGATTTCCCTGCCGCCGTTGACGACGTTGAAAACGCCGTCGGGCAGTCCGGCTTCTTTTAACAATTCCGCCATTTTCACGACCGACAGCGGCACGAGTTCCGAAGGCTTCATCACCATCGTATTGCCGAGAACCAGCGCATTCGGCATCGTCCAATTTGGAACCATCAGAGGGAAATTAAACGGCGCGATTGATGCGACGACACCGATTGGAAAATGTTCGGTGCGGCATTCGACACCGCTGGAAACTTCCAAAATCTCGCCCGCGATAAGCTGCGGCATCGAGCAGGCGAATTCGGTTAACTCGATAGATTTCTCGACTTCCGCCCGCGCTTCGTCTAAAGTCTTGCCGTTTTCTTCGGAAACCAGTGCGGCGAGTTCGTCAAGATTCCTTTCGAGCAGATGACGATAACGAAAAAAAACCTGGACGCGCTCTTTGACCGGCGTTTTGCTCCAGAACTTGAAAGCATTTTTCGCCGACTCGACCGCCGCATCCAATTCGTCGGCGTTTGACATCGGAACCTGCGACAGCAAATTTCCGTCGAGCGGGGAAATCACATCCGAACTCTCCGTCGAAAGACTTTCGACAAACTCGCCGCCGTAATAGTTTTTAACTTTTTCGTATTTCATAAATTTGTATTCGCCGCGTGTCGAGCTGAAAAGCTCTTTGAAAAGAATTGCCGACCTAACAAATATACCAGCAAACATCGCCGAAACCGGAAAGAGCATTTGATGATAACCGGCGACGGCGGCAGAATGAATTTTACGCATTTGATTACCGATTGAGAAATGCCGCAAAATAACGGCGGGGAGAAAAAATCTTGTGGTTAGCCCGGAAAAAGCCCGCAAATTTATGTGGTTCAGTTTAGGAATCGCCGCTTCGTTGAGCATTTTATATTTTCTACAGAAATTCTTCGGCGCGGGCGGTTGATAAACCTCGCTTAAAAAATCAGCTATGAACAATCGGCAAGCCTACGATTCGTGGTCGGAAACTTACGATACGGTCGAAAATAGAACGCGCGATTTGGAAGCGAAGGCTCTGCGGGAAAACGTTGCGGGAGGCGATTTCGACATTTTGGAAATCGGCTGCGGCACGGGCAAAAACACCGATTTTTTGCGGACGAAAGCCAAACGTCTCGTCGGCGCGGATTTTTCAGAGGCAATGCTGGCGCGGGCGAAGGCGAAAATCACGGCGGAAAACGTTGAGTTTCGACGGTTGGATTTACGCGAAGAATGGGATTTTGCCGATGATTCGTTCGACTTGATAACCTGCTCGCTCGCGCTCGAGCATATTGAAAATATTGATTTCGTGTTTGGTCAGGCGCGGAAGGTTCTGCGCGAGAACGGACTTTTTTATCTTGGCGAACTGCATCCGTTCAAGCAGTATCAGGGAACAAAAGCGCGTTTTGAAACGGGTTCGGGCGTGTTTGAACTCGAATGTTTCATTCATCACATTTCAGAATTTTACGCGGTCGGCAAAAAGAATAATTTTGAATGCGTCGGGCTGAAAGAATGGTTTGACGACAACGACGAAACGCAGATTCCGCGATTGCTGACGATGATATTCGAGGCGAACAAGTAATTTTTGGCGGCTTTTCGTTTTAGTCTCGACTTTTCGGATGAAAAGTTTCAGTTTCCCGCCGTCGCAAATTCTCAAACTGATCGCCGAATCGTTTCAGGAAGGTGGCAAAGATTTATACACGCTCGGCATCGAAATGCGCGAAAATGGATATATACGCGCGGGCATTCGATTGTGCCGATTGCGATTGAAGGGACCGGCGGAGCTTTTTTGACTCACGTTTACGACAATAATTTTCTCGGTCAGACGAAATTCGTGACGGTTGGCACGAAAACCGAATCGCGCCGATGCCGCACGGCGAGCGATCCGAACGACACGGCGCGTGATTACGTCGGCAGCAAACACGAATCCCGACGACACGAAAATCAAATTCGATTCGGAAGATTTGAATATGCAGGGCAAGGACAGCTGCGAAGTTGATTTCAGCAAATGGGACGGCAGAAATAAACCGTGCGTCGAAGACGACGACGACGGCGACGGTTTTGCGGACGAAACCTGCGGCGACGCGAAAACCGAAGAGGATAAATAAGCGAACTTGTTGAGAAAAACAATGGATATTCACTCCAAACAAACATTTTTGTCGGAATTTCAGCCGAAAAATCTGGCGAAACATCTGCACGGTCACGATTGGATTTTCGCCGAATACCGCGAAACGCCGGAACATCGCACTGACGGCAAATCGTATCGCGCCTTTTTATTTCGCAATCAGGATCGGACGATTTTCGGAGTCAAAGAATTTTGGGCGGAAACTTCCGTAGATTTTCGTCAGATGGCGAGCCGCGTCGTCGGCGACGGCAATTTTCGTGAAAGTCTGCTTTCCGATGATGACGATTTGCGTAAAATCTGGAAAAGACATTAGGTGCGTCCCGCCGAAAATTTTCAAGCCGACTTTTGCTATTCGTAAAGTCGGCTTTTTCGTTGTAGAATTTTTTGTATGGTCGAAGAACAAAAAGAAATCGAAGAAGTTGAAGAAACGAAAGTTGATCACACGACGGAAAATCTCCAATCGGTCGGGCAGATGATTATCGGCGGGCTGGAAACGGTCGGCGGAATTCTAACCGCCAACTCAACGACGCGGGCGGAAGGCGCGTTTAATCTCGAAACCGGCGAACGGCATCAGGAAGCCAACAAAAATCTGACCGCGATGGACGACGCGGAAAAATCTGACGAAGGTTAAAATTTTTTGCCCGCGAAATGCACGAAACAGACGAAATAAAACCGGATAAATTTCTTTTTCGTGAGTTCGCGGGCGTTGATTCCTAAAAATCCAACAATGACAAAAAAGATATTTATCGCCGGTTCCGGCGGAATCGGCGAAGCCGCCGCGCTGCTTCTGCGCGAGTGGAACGAGTTCGAGACGGAAATTTATTTGGGCGATGTCTCCGAAGATTCACTGAAAAAGGCGCAACATTTTATCGTGCGTGGTTCGAAGAAAACCTCAAAAGTCGAAACGGTTTTGATGACGGGCGAAATAAATGACGCGATGAAAGCGGCGTTTAAAAAGTGCGACGTGCTGCTCGACTGCTCGCCGGGTTCACAGGCTCCGAAAATGGCGCGGTTTGCCGTAAATTTCAAAATGCACTACGCGAACCTGACCGAATACGTCGCCGAAACCGATGAAATCATCAAGCTGGCGGAAGGCGCGGAAACGGGGTTTATGCTGCAAACCGGACTCGCGCCCGGATTTATTAACGTGCTGGCGATGTCGCTTTACAATCAATTCGTCGAGAAACACGAAAACGAAAAAGTCGAGCGGATCGGAATGAAAGTCGGCGCGTTGACGGCGCACGCGCACGCACCGCATTTTTACGGTTTCACCTGGTCGCCGATTGGCGTGGCGACCGAATACGTTAAAAATTCCGTTGTCCTGCGAAATTATAAAATAACGAAAAAGCCCGCGTTGTCGTCGCGTGAAACCATCGTGATCGGAGCGCGAACTTACGAAGCCGATTTAACGTCGGGCGGCGCGGCGGATTTGCCGGAATTTTTCGCGGGCAAAGCGCGAAATCTCGATTACAAAACTCTGCGCTACGTCGGACATTACGATTGGGTCGAGTCCCTGGTTCGCAAACTGCCGAAAGACGAAAATCTGCCGCTGACTTTGCAGGACGCGATGCTCAAAGCGATTCCTTCGGTTGAAGACGATTTGGTTTTGGTTCACGCTTCGGTTGACGGTTTCGATGCCGGCGGCAGGCGGCGAATGATCGAAAAGGCGTTCTACGTCGAGCCTCTGCAAATCGGCGGCAAAAGTCTGCGGGCGATTCAGACGACGACCGCCGCGCCGCTTCTGGAAAGCGCGATGATGCTTTTGTCGGGCAATTATAAAGGCGTGATTTTGCAAAGCCGAATCGCGCCTGAAGAATTTCTGAACGGTAATTTCGTTTCGCGGATTTATCAAACAATTTAACCTTTCAAGCTACATCAACACGCTCGCGCCGCCGACTTCTTCGCCGGCGTTCAGCGATTCGTGCCGTTCGGTAATTTCGTCGTCGGTCGCGTCCTCCAAACTGCGGTCGCCGGTTACTTCGTCCCAATCGTAGCCGAGAAAAGCCGCAAAATGATAAAGCTGCCGCTCCCACTCGGCGCGTTCTTCCGAGTATTCTTCAAAGGCGCGCTCGATGTCGTCGCGCGTTTTAATCTCCGTTCGCTTTAATTTTTTTAATGTGCGGTTGAAACTTTTACGCCGTCGGCGCAGTGCTTCTTCACCCGATTCAAACGCCTCGGTCGCTTTGGTCTGCAATTTCAGCGATGTAAAGAGTTCGGCGAGAACGTAAAGGGCGTTGTCGCCCGCGATTAGAACGTCCGGGTGATCGCCCGCTTCAACGTATTCGGCTTCGTTGAGATGCGCGTTGAGAATGGCGACCGTTTCCAGCACAACGAAAAGAGCGCGTGGAAAACCTTTGTAAACTTCCGGCGGGTGAAAATAATGAATCACCGGATGTTCCAGATGCGATTCGAGCATCTCCTGTAAATCGCGCGTCGCCTCGCGCAGGGCTTCGGTCAAGCTGTGGAACCGACCGCGCGCGAAATGACTGGCGATGAAACCGGCGACATCCGCGCCTTGCCGCGCTTGGTGGTAAAACTTGAGCGTAACGACGCGCTTGCGTTCGAGCGCGCCGTAAACGCTTAACAGATAGGTGATCGAAAGCGAAATAATGGCGAGTCCGGTCGCCGCTTCGACGAGCGCGAGCGTTCGCGTCAAATTACTGCTCGGCACGACATCGCCGTAACCGACGGTCAGAAAAGTAACGCCGCTGATATAAAACGCCTGAAAAATCGGGTTGGTTTGTGATCCTTCGCTAATTTTAAAACCCGTTTCGATGTGCGGCAGATAAATCAGCGCGAACCCCGTAACCAACATCAATATAAACGAAGCGATCACCAGAGGCATCAAAAGCGGTCCGATTTTCGATAAAATTCGGTGGCGGCGGCGGCGGCTCAAAACCTGCGTCGAGCGTGTGGCGACGAACCACAAAC
>JAYVGL010000243.1:0-22988 GCA_043772175.1 Pyrinomonadaceae bacterium
CAAAATTGCTATAATAGTGAAGTTTTCCCCGACTTGCAAGTCCGAAGACGAAAAATTCAGTCTTCGCTTTTATTTTCCGTGTCCTGAAAACCTTGTTTAGCGCGTGGATGAAACTTGTTGTATGTCTGCCGCAAATGCGTGTCGGTCAGGTGCGTATAAATCTGCGTCGTCGAAATATCGGCGTGTCCGAGCATCTGCTGAACGCTGCGGATGTCGGCGCGATTTTGAATCAGATGCGTGGCAAAACTATGTCTAAGAGTATGCGGCGAAACGTCTTCCAATCCGATTTTTGCCGCATACTCTTTAATAAACTTAAATATCGTTTGCCGGTTGATGGGTTTATCCGAAAAGCTGACGAAAAGATTGTTTATTTCAATGTTTCCCTTTTTGCGCCGGATAATTAAATATCTTTTTAGCCATTCGACCGCGCTTTTGCCAACCGGAACGCGGCGCGTTTTGTTTCCCTTTCCTTTGCAGGTCAGAACGCCGGAATCTATATCAATATCGCTCATTTTCAAATCAACCGCTTCGGAAACGCGCAAGCCGCAGGCATACATTAATTCTAAAATCGCACGGTCGCGCAAACCGATTTCCGTCGAAACGTCCGGCACTGACAAAATACTTTCGACATCATTTTGATTGAGAAATCTTGGCAGATAAGAACCTTTCTGCGGCGCGACCAAATCTTCCGCCGGATTTTTTTGGAGGTGTCCGTCAAACTGTAGAAACTTGTAAAAGCCGCGCAGTGCGCTGATCGCCCGCCGTTTGGAATTTTCAGACAATTTTTCGCCCGCCAAATCAATCAGCCACTCGCGCAAATCGCGCACCGTCAGAGTAAGTAAATTGTAATCGTTCTTGTCTGCCCAATTCTTTAATTTTCCTAAATCGCCTTCGTAACTCTCGACCGAGTTTTTCGCCAAACCTTTCTCGACGCACAGATACATCAAATATTCGCGCACCAAATCACGTTTTTCAACGATTTCTTCCAACATAAATTAAATAATCGTCGGCGCGTCCTGATGCGGGACGAAGCACTGACGGCAGCGGGCTTCGTATTTGTCGCTCGCCCCGACTTCGACGCGCGAATCGGAGGCGACGGTGCGCTGTGAATAATTCGCCGTGTTGCCGCATTTAACGCAAATCGCGTGCGTTTTCGTGATAAATTCGGCGATGGAAAGCAGTTGCGGCATCGGCTCGAACGGTCTGCCGAGATAATCCTGATCGAGTCCGGCGATGATGACGCGCTTGCCGCCGTTCGCCAACTCGTTGACGGCTTCGACGATTGCCATATCGAAAAATTGTCCTTCGTCAATGCCGACGATTTGCGTGTCGTTTTCCATCTGCGCCATCATCTCCAAGGCGGTCATTACGGGTTTGGAAACGTGCGTCATTCCCGAATGCGACGCGATTTGTTCGATCGAATATCTGTCGTCAATAATCGGTTTGAAAACCTGCACTTTCTGCCGCGCAATCTGAGCGCGCCGTAATCTTCTGATTAACTCTTCCGACTTTCCCGAAAACATCGAACCGACGATAACTTCGATCCAGCCCGCTTCGCCGTTTTGACGATTTTTCCGGCGTTCTTCCGTGTTGTCAAACGCAAATTCCTCAACCATTTTATCTTTGATTTTCCTTTGTGTGCGATATGAAAACGCTAAGATTAGCACAAGCCGAAACGCATTGTAAATTATCAAAATTTTTTGCCGGCAAACGATTGAGGCAGGCGATTGAATCGTCGCGTTTTCTGTTATTCTGGTGTGGTGAATCTCAAAATTTGCCAAGTTTGCAGGCGACCGTTTCTGGCGGAGAAGGAATTTTGCCCGAAATGTCCGCCGCCTTACACCTGGAATCAAGAATCCTGGGCGAATCTCGGCTGTCTGACAGCGATGGTTCTTCTGCCGTTCGGCTTGGTGTTTTTACTGCTGTTTTTCTTTTTTGTCGCCGTTTTCTCCGTCTGACGACTCGACCAGTTTTAAGGCAATCGCATCAATAATGTTTGCGCCGTCAGCTTTTTTCGTCACGTTGTTGCTGATAATCGCAAACGTCAAAACTTCACCGTTTGCCGCCAGCGCATAACCCGCGAGCGAATTCACGAAACTGATCGTGCCGGTTTTCGCGTAAATTTTCCCTTTCACTTTCCCCAGACGACCGCCCAGAGTGCCGTCCGTTCCGGCGATTGGCAGTGAATTCGTGAAAACGTCGGCGAATTTCGACTGCGCGGCGTAAATCAGAGCGCGTCCGAAGGCTTCGGGCGTAACGAAATCGAGACGCGAAAGTCCCGAACCGTCGTGAATTTGAATTTCGTCGGTCAAAACTTTATTTTCCCTGAGAAATTTCACAATCACCGAAGTCCCCGCCGCATCGTCGCCGCGCACTTCCTGCAACTGTTTGATTTCGGCGGGTGCGGAATCGCCGAATTTTTTACCAATAGTTCGCAAAAGTAATTCGGCGTAGAGATTGACCGAGCGTTTGTTCATCTTATTGACGATTTCGGCGAGCGTCGCGCTTTCCGCCGACGCGAGTTCGACGCTGGTTTCGACGTTTAATTCGTCTTTTGACTGCCAGTTAACTGATTTGACATCGCCTTCGACCGTAATTCCCTTTTTCTCCAGCGCGTCTTTAAAGAGTTTCGCCGTCCAACGCGCCGGATTTGCTGCCGACATTCGTCCCGAAGCCTTTTCGCCGCTGCCCCAAATGTAAATTTGATTGTCCGCCAATCCGCGCTTGATGCCGTAGGACTCGACTTTATCAACCTGTTTCGGCTGTAAATCGTTTTTGATCTGCGCGTAATCGCTCGACGCGACGGGTTTGCCGTCCTGCATATAAACGTCAATTTCATTGCCGCCAAACGACAACGCGCTCGCTTCCGCGCCGTAATACCACTGCAAATCGTTCCACGTCCAGCCGTCGCCGAGGCTGTCGCCCTTAAAATAGCTTTCGTCGCCGACGATGCTGCCCGTAATCCGCTTCAACCCTTTCGCCTGCAACTGCGTGATTATATTTTCCAAACCGCCGTTATCAAAATCCGGTGCGCCGCGTCCGTAAATCGTCAAATCGCCGTTTACCGTGCCGTTTTCGATTTCACGCGCCGCGTAAACCGAAGTCCGCCATCGATAGTCCGCGCCGAGTTTATCGAGCGCGACGATTGCCGTCAAAATTTTCTGAATCGAAGCCGGATTAAAAAGTTTGCGCTCGTCGCGCCCGCAAACAATTCGTCCGTCTTTCAAACTGATCGCCATCACGCCCCAACGTGCGTTTGCCAACTCGCTGTTTTCAATCGTCCGATTAATTTTTTCGCACAGCGCGGCATCTTTCGGATTTTTAGAAATTTCGAGCGGTTTGGCAAGATTGATGTCTGAAACGGGAATCGAGGAACTTTCCTCGTTCGGCATTTGCGAATCTTCAGTTTGATTCCCCGAATTGGACGAGAGACAAGCGGAAAGCAGAAAAATTGTCAGAGCAGCGATGAGAAAGCTTTTGTTCATTTGGTGTTTGCGAAGCCGTCGGAAAACTTTTAACGCTTCTGAAAGCAGGAATAATTCTAAATTAACTTCGGGGCAAAAGATGATGTGAGCAGACGAACTGTGCGTTGTCCCCTATCAATTATTCACTGCTGACCAAAGATTTTCCATAGAATAGCGAATGATTAACGACGGACGGCGCATAGTTTGTCGCTTGCACCGTTCAGTGGAATAAATTACATAAGCCTGTTATCCCGAATCCGAATGAATTTCAGATTCTTAACGACGAAAAATTTAGAATGCGGAATTCGCGGTTAATCTCCGATAAACTTTTTCGTCGCCCGAAAAACTTCCGGCACATTGATCTCGTCGAGCGGCGCGTGATTAACGACGCTGATTTTTTCGGTCAAAGGCAGATAAGTCGTCGGGGCGCGTTCGTCCATCACCAGAACAACCGGCGTTCCGACCAGCGCCGCGAGATGAACCGCGCCCGTGTCGTTGCTAACCAAAACCGCCGTTTTTGACAACGCCGCGATAAATTCCGTGAGCGAAAGTTTATCGGTAATTATAATTCCGGCGGGAAATTCAGCTTCGATTTCACCGCGCAAACCCGCTTCTTCGGGACCGAGAAAAATTATCGTCCGCGTATTTTTATCGCTCGAAAGAGTTTCGGCAAGACCGGCAAATTTCTCCAAACCCCAACGCCGACTGATGTTTCCCGCGCCGGGAAAAAGTCCGATGAGTTTTTTATCGGCGAAATCGCGCCAAAGGATTTCGATTTTTTCAACGTCCTTTGCTCGCGGGCTGATTGCCGCAACTCGCGCCGCATTTTCGATTCCGAGCGGTTTCAGCACATTTAAATAACCTTCGGTCAAATGCAGTTTTTTATCTTCACGCGGCGGTTTCGGGTTAAAATTCGCTAGAAAATCGAGCGACCGATTTTCCCGATTCGCATACAAACGGTGCCTCGCGCCGGAAACAAAACCGAGCAGATTCGTCTCGTAAAGCGAGTGCAGATCAATGACCAAATCGAATTTGCGGCGGCGCACATCTCTCGTTATTTCCAAAACTTCCCTGATGGATTCAGTTTTTTCCCCATCGCGCAATTTCACGCGGTCAACAACAATTTGCTCATCGGCAAAACCGGAAAGTCCAACAATAGCCGCGCCCGATTTCCCGATCATCGCCGTAATTTTTGCCTTCGGGAAACGCTCGCGGACGGATTTCAACGCCGGCAAACTCAAAATCACATCGCCGATTTGCCCGAAATTGATGATTAAAATGTTGTCTGGATTAAAGTTCAAAATTCAAAATTTAAGGTTCGGGATTTAAGACCGGATTTTGAATCTTACATCTCGAATCTTAAATCTCACGCTTCCCGCAAATCTCTGCCCGTCATCTCTTTGGGTTTTTCGATGCCTAAAATGCCCAAAATCGTTGGCGCGACATCTTCGAGCGCACCGTTTTCGCGCAGTTTCAAGCCGTTCGCGTGTTCGTCCACGAGGTGAAACGGAACTTGATTGACGGTCGGCGAATTGTTCGGCTCGCCCGTCGTCAAATCAGCCATTTCTTCGCAGTTGCCGTGGCTTGATGTAACGAGCGCAATGCCGCCCACGGCACGAATTTTCTCGACGATGCCGCCGAGACAAGTGTCCACGAACTGCACGGCTTCGATGGTTTTTTCCAAATTTCCGGTGTTGCCAACCAGATCGGCGGCGGCGAGATTGATGATGAAAACATCGTTTTCGCCGGCTTCGAGTCCGCGCAAAAACTTGTCGGTAACTTTGAAAACGCTTGTTTCCGGCTGCGCTTCGGAGAAATTTGTTTTCGGCGAACCGATTAAAATCCGCCGCTCGCAGTGATGTTCGCGTTCCACGCCGCCGTTGAAAAAATATGTCAGAGACGCGTATTTTTCCGTTTCGGTAATGCGACAGTTCAGAATGCCGTTTTCGGCGAACACTTCCGCCAAAACTTTATCTTCGTTTTCCTGCCGAAACGCGATTGGCAGATTAAAAGTGCGGTCGTATTCGGTCAGACAAACGGCGTGTAAATCGGGTTTGTTAAGATTATCGCCGCCGGAGACGGCGAGCGATTGGACGAGTTGGCGCATCGGCGCGGGACGATGGTTGAAAAATATCACGACATCGCCGTTTTTGACGGCGGCGACCGGCTCGCCCGCCGCGTTTTCCATAACTATCGGTTGAATATATTCGTCGGAGATGCCGCGTAAAAATGATGTCCGAATCGCCGCCACCGCATCGCTTCCGCGTTCACCTTCCGCGTGAACGAGCATCGTGTAAGCCCGCGCCGTGCGCTCCCAATTCTGATTTTTGTCCATTGCATAATATCGCCCGCAAAGCGTCGCTATTTTGCCGAGTCCGATGTCCGCCAGTTTTATCTCCAAGGCTTCGACGTAAATGTCCGCCGTGCGCGGCGCGACATCGCGCCCGTCGAGAATACAGTGCAGAAAAACATTTTCGATGCCTTCATACTTCGCATAGCGCAAAATCGCAAACAGCGTTTCGGGCGACGATTGAATGCCGCCGTCGGAAAGCAAACCGATCAGATGCACCGCCGAGTCTGCGGTTTTGGCTCGCTCGAAAGCTCTTTTCAAAACTTTGTTCTGAAAAAAACCGCCGGTTTTAATGGCGTTGGAAATTTTGGCGACATCGGTTTGAATGATGCGTCCCGCGCCGAGATTCAAATGTCCGACTTCGGAACTGCCCGCCGTGTCGGACGGCAAACCGACGCGCATTCCGGCGGCTGCCAGCAAAGTTTTCGGGTATTTTTGGGAAATCTCGTCGTAATTTGGCGTGTGTGCCAACGCAATGGCGTTGCCTGCTCTGCTTTCGGAATGTCCCCAACCGTCGAGGATTATCAATGCCAGCGGTCTGTGTTTTTCAGTCATAAATTCCAAAATTCAAATTCCGCGTTAAAGTGTTGCCGGGAATTTGTTGCTCGCAGACGATTTTACATCTTTTGCTCCGAAATCTGGAATTTAAAATCTGAAATTTGAAATATCAATAAGCGTTCGGCGCAGGTTTTTCCATCCAGCGCGTCGGAAACTTGAGTTCGTGAAAACCGAATTTTTCGTAAAGCGCGTGCGCGTCGCGGGTCGCCAGAAGCCAACGCCGCAGATTTTGCAGTTCGGGATAATCAACGATTGTTTCCATCAATCTTTTACTTAGCCCAAGTCCGCGAAAGTCTTTTGTAATATACACATCGCCGATATAAGCGAACGTCGCAAAGTCAGTAATAACCCGCGCCAAACCAATCTGCTTCTCGCCCGCGTAAACGCCGAAACACAAAGAATTCTCTATCGCTTTTTGCGTTTGTTCCCGCGTCCTGTCTTTTGCCCAATAAGATTCTTCGGTCAAAAATGCGTGAATCGCGTCAATCTGCAAAAGGTTTTTATCCGTGCTGATGAGAAATTCGCCGATTTGCCATTCTTGCTCAGTCGCCATTGAATTTACTTTTGTAACTACGGTTTTTTGATTTTGTCCGGGACAATCGTCAGAAAAAGATTTTCCACCGTTTTTTTAGTCGAGGAGTTGTTGAAACACGAAATTTCAACCAACATTCCAGAATGAATTTTCTCCGACGGTTTTATGATCATCAAAGGATCAACGCGATCAGAAGGAACGATTATTTGGGCGTTGGGAAAACAGGCGATGACTGCCTCGCTGTCTTCTTTTTCTACGAGGTTCAGTTGAGCGAAGGCATTCGCCGCCGAAACCGCCAACAATACTAAAGCTAGAATGTATCGCATAACTTTTCTCCGCTTTTTATAATTTTTAATCTCTACTCCGTTTGAAATCGCGCTTTGCAGCTTGGACATTCGATCAACTTTGTCGTGCCGCTCAAAGGAATCGTCGGAATGATAAAAAACGGCGTTAGAAAACGCATTCCCGTTTTTTCGGTGAACGGCGCGACGATGCCGCATTAACTACAGCGAATCGGTTCGTTCGTCTGCTACGCGCCCCAGGTCAAGTAATTTTGTGCCGATGATTAGAAACATAATCGCTTGAATTTTGCTTTTATCTGACTGCAATTTCGTTCGGCTGAAAAATCTTCAATCGCCGCAACTTTTATAAATCAGCCTTTAATTTGATGGAAAGCCTTGCGCCCCAAATAACGCGCCGAGGTGTCCAAATCTTCCTCGATTCTGAGCAGTTGATTGTATTTGGCAATTCGGTCGCTTCGAGAAAGCGAACCGGTTTTGATTTGTCCGGCGTTCGTCGCCACGGCTAAATCGGCGATAAACGAATCTTCCGTTTCGCCCGAACGGTGCGAGATAACGGCGGTCATATTGTTGGTTTTAGCGAGTTCGATTGCGTCTAAGGTTTCAGTCAAAGTCCCGATTTGATTGACTTTGATTAAAATCGAATTCGCCGCGCCGGTGTCAATTCCCTTTTGCAGAAACTTCGTGTTGGTAACGAATAGATCGTCGCCGACGAGTTGGATTTTGCTGCCGATATTGGCGGTGATTTTCGTCCAGCCGTCCCAATCGCTTTCCGCCAAACCGTCTTCGATGGAGATAATCGGATATTTTTCCGTCCATTCCGTCCAATACGCGATCATTTCGTCGGAAGATAATTCGCGTTTGTCCGACTTTTTGAAAACGTAATTTTTGCCGTTGTAAAATTCCGATGCCGCCGGATCGAGCGCGATTAAAACGTCTTCGCCCGCCTTGTAACCGGCTTTGTCAATCGCTTCAAGAATCGTTTCAATCGCCTCTTCGTTCGATTTCAAATTCGGCGCAAACCCGCCTTCATCGCCGACGCTCGTTGCCAGTCCGCGAGATTTCAGGACGGATTTTAAACTATGGAAAATCTCCGCACCGGCGCGTAACGCTTCGGAGAAACTTTCCGCCCCGACCGGCACGATCATAAATTCCTGAAAATCTACGTTGTTGTCCGCGTGTGCGCCGCCGTTGATGATATTCATCATCGGTGTCGGCAAAGTTTTCGCGTTCACGCCGCCGATGTAGCGATACAAAGACATTTGCTGAAACGCCGCCGCCGCCCGCGCCGTCGCCATCGAAACCGCTAATAAAGCGTTCGCGCCCAAATTCGATTTATTTTCCGTGCCGTCGAGTTTGATTAAAGTTTCGTCAATCAAAGTCTGGTCAAGCGCGTCCAAGCCTTCAAGTTCATACGCGATTTTCTCGTTGACGTTTTCGACCGCCTTTAGAACTCCTTTGCCCGAATAACGTGATTTATCGTCGTCGCGCAGTTCGACGGCTTCGTTTTCGCCGGTTGACGCGCCCGACGGCACTGCCGCTCGTCCGGTCGTCCCGTCTTCCAAAATAACTTCCGCCTCAACCGTCGGATTGCCGCGTGAATCCAAAATTTCGCGGGCGTGAATTGTTTCTATTAAACCCATTTTCGATTTAAAACTCCAATAAAAATTTTGACGAATGCTCCGATAAATTTAACAGAAGAGCGGGGCAAATGAAAAACGGCGGACACGTTAAAGCTACGCGCTGAGACACGCGGCGTGAGACTCGGCGAACGGTTTGATTCTGCGTTATTACCGCCTTTGTAAAGTTGACAATTTTCTTGTATAAAGTTGACAATTTTCTTGAATTTCTTTAACTTTAACTGACTCCCGCTCCCAAAAAAATTTTAGAACATTAGAATAACCAGGAGTTTATAAATTGTTGGTAAAGTGACGGCGAAGCGTCCGCGAAACTTCAAATTTTTCAGCCGAAAAGTTTGAAGTTTCGACTGTTCCGCGTCCGTCTCTCGAATTGCAAAAATCTTCGCTTCCTTAAACTAAACTTATTACACAAAAAATTCTGGAGTTAGGAATATGATTTTCTCTGTAAAAAAAAGCTGTCTCGCCGAACTGCGCCGCGTCTTAAAATTTTTTTTCGGCGGTCAGTCGGTATTGTTGATAATTTTTTCCACGATAATTTTCGCCGGTGTTTTCAGTCCCGCCAACGGGACGCTCGACCCGACTTTTACGGGCGGCGTTACCGAAGCCAAAGCGCAGGTTTATACTTCCGCGCAACTGCCCAACGGGAAAACTCTCGTCGGCGGTAATTACAGTTTCGCCAACGGAGCGGAACGCGGCGGGTTGACGCGGCTCAACGCCGACGGCTCGCTCAATGCTGCTTTCAACGCGGGCGGCGCGGGCGCGGGCGGCACTATTCAGACTATTTCGCTTCAGACGGACGGCAAAATTCTGATTTCGGGTTCTCCGACTTCCTACAACGGAACGGCGCGATTTTCGGTGATTCGATTGAATGCCGACGGCTCGCTCGATACGACTTTCACGTCGCCGTTTACGTCAGCGCAGTTCGTCGAAGAAGTTGACGTTCTGCCGAACGGCAAAATCATTATCGGCGGCGGTTTTGTCGTCGGAAGTCCGGCTTATTCGAGCATCGCCCGCCTGAACACCAACGGTTCGCTCGACACTTCGTTCTATCCGTTCGGCAATATGGACGGAAGCGTTTACGCGGTGAAAATACAAACGGACGGTAAAATTTTAATTGGCGGCGATTTTAACACTTATGACAATTCACCCGCTCCGAAAATTGCGCGGTTAAACGCCGACGGAACGCTCGACAATACCTTTGCCGCTTCCGCCGGTTTTTTTGAAAGCAGTGCCGAATATTTTGAGATTCAGGCGGACGGAAAGATTTTGGCGGCAGGCAGATTTGCAAACTTTTCTGTGATTTACGGGCTGATCCGGTTAAATGCCGACGGCACTTACGATTCTACATTTATCAGTCCGCAGTTCGATGCGCTCGGCTATCACGTCAAGATTCAAAACGACGGCAAAATCATTTTGACCGGCTACTTCAATCGTTACGGCGACCAGCCGCGCCGGGGAATCATCCGGCTCAATTCCGACGGAATCCTCGACAATACATTTAACGCTTCCTTTAACAATTTCGGAACTATTTTCTCGATTATTCGCCAGCCGGACGGCAAAATTTTAGTCACGGGAGATTTTACGCTCGCCAATAACGCTTCCCGCGTTAACATCGCCCGCTTCAACTCCGACGGCACGTTAGACACGACCTTCACCACCGGATCGGGAACCTCACCCGACGCGACTTATTCTCTAAATACGATATACGCCGCCGCTGTGCAGGCGGACGGGAAAATACTGATCGGCGGATATTTCAGCGCATACAACGGTATTCGGCGGCGCAGACTCGCCAGATTAAATGCCGACGGTTCGCTCGACAATTCGTTTAGTGCCGCGTTCTTTGAAAATCTGGCTCTGCTCTCGCCTCTAGTCAACGATATTTTGGTTCTGCCGAACGGACAGATATTGGTCGGCGGCTTGTTTTACACCGATCCTGACTTCACCTCACAAGGTCTCATTCGTCTGAACCAGGACGGCAGCACGAGTCCGGGTGCGTCAATTTTTCAATCCAGTTCGTCCGTTATCCGGTTGGTCAGACAATCTGACGGGAAAGTTTTAATCGGCGGAGCCTTCACGTCTTTCGGCGGTCAAACGCATTCCCGGCTCGCCCGTCTGAATGCGGATTTTTCCATCGAATTTTCTTTCAACAGCGGCGCGGGCGGCAACGGCGCGGTTCAGAGCCTCGCCTTGCAGTCGGACGGAAAAATACTCGTCGGCGGTAATTTCACATCTTTTAACGGAATCAGCCGCGCCCGCATCGCCCGACTCAACGCCGACAGTTCAATTAATACGACTTTCGATTCGGGAACAACCATCAACGGCAGCGTCCTCGGAATCGCTCTACAGCCTGACGGTAAAATCATCATCGGCGGCGGTTTCGTGATTTCTGCCGGTTCGGTAACTAATCGTCTCGCGCGGCTGAACACCAGCGGAACTCTCGATTCATCGTTTGTGTCGGGTTTTGACGGCGATCCGAAATTTTTCGTGCGCCGCCTTCTGCTTCAGGGTGACGGCAACCTGCTCGTCGGCGGAACTTTCAAATTCTATAACGGTGTTTCGCGCAACAGTTTACTGCGCCTGTCAACTTCTGCGTTGCGCCCGACCGCGTTTGACTTTGACGGCGACGGACGCGCCGACGTTTCGGTTTTCCGTCCGTCGAACGGAACCTGGTATGTGCAGCAGTCGTCCGCCGGATTCGCCGGATTCAATTTCGGGCAAAGCGGCGACGTAATCGTTCCGGCGGATTACGACGGCGACGGCAAAACCGATGTCGCGGTATTTAGAAACGGAATCTGGTATATTCAGCGCAGTCAGCTCGGCTTCGTCAGCGTTTCGTTCGGCGCGGCGAACGATGCGCCGCAACCGTCGGATTTCAGCGGCGACGGCAAAGCGGAACTCGCGGTTTTTCGTCCGTCGAACGGCAGTTGATATGTTTTGAATTTAGTTAACAGTCAATTTAACGCCGTGCAGTTCGGGCAAAACGGCGATCAGCCGGTCGTCGGAGATTACGACGGCGACGGTAAAGCCGATTACGCCGTTTTTCGCGGCGGCAACTGGTATGTTCAGCGAAGTTCGTTCGGGTTCGTCAATTTTCCGTTCGGCACGATTGACGATAAACCGGCTCAAGCGGATTACGACGGTGACGGCGTAACCGATTTCGCCGTCTTTCGACCGTCCAACGGAACGTGGTATTTGCAGCGCAGCCGCGACGGTTTTACCGGCATCGCCTTCGGAACGGCGGGCGATTTACCGGCGGCGGCGGACTTCGACGGCGACGGCAAAGCCGATGTCGCGGTATTCAGAAACGGTGTGTGGTATCTGAACCGCACGACGCAGGGTTTTACCGGTATCGCGTTCGGTGCGCTGGGCGATAAGCCGGTTCCGAACGCTTTCGTTCCGTAAACACAGCGGTCAATAATTTTGAGCGATCTGTTTCTGGAATCAAATCATCAATGAAAAGCGCAAAGGCGGCGAGTTTAGATTCAACTCGCCGCCTTTCTCATCATTGCACCAATGATTTTATCTTCAAATGCCGGACTTTTTCATCACGACTTTCAAAATTCGCCGCTTGTCAACTTTTTCGATTTTGAAAATATGCCCGTTGAACGGCACGGTTTCGCCTTCGTTTAAGATTTGTCCCGACTCCGACATCAAAAATCCGGCGATGGTCGTGTAGGCTTCGGAGACGGGTAGATGCAGTTCGAGCCGCTTGTTCAAATCGCGCACGGCGAGATTTCCGTCGAGGACGAAACTGCCGTCGGGCTGTTTCATAATTTGTTCGTTAACTTCTTCGTCGTGTTCGTCGGAAATGTCGCCGACGATTTCTTCCAGAAGGTCTTCCAAAGTGATGATGCCTTCCACGCCGCCGTGTTCGTCCACGACAAAACCGAAATGCGCTTTTGCCCGCTGCATCTGGCGCAGAACGTCTTCGAGCCGCGCCGTATCAACGATGTAAATCGGCTTTTGCAGAACTTCTTCGAGCCGGAAGGTTTTCGGGCGCAAAAGATACGGCATAATATCTTTGCTGTGAATGAAACCGACAATATCGTCGAACGATTCACGGAAAACCGGCATTCTCGAATAGCCGTTTTTCTCGAAAACGTGCGCGATGTCTCCGAGCGAACAGTCTTCCGCGATACCGACGATTTCCGTGCGCGGAATCATCGCCTCTTTGACGGTGGTTTCCGAAAATTCAAAAACGCGGTTGATCAAACGCCGCTCTTCCTTGTTCAAATGTCCGCTTTCTTCGGAAACCGTAATCAATTGTCGAATTTCTTCTTCCGTGTAAATCGAAGCGTGTTCGCTCGTCGCTTTTAAGCCGAAAACATTAACGGTTTTCGCACTCGCCCAATCGAGCGCGTGGATGAACGGTTTGAAAATTTTATAGAAAATCACCATCGGCAGAGCCGTTCCCATCGCAACTCTTTCAGCCATCGCCAAACCGAAAAGTTTCGGTGCCTGTTCGCCCAAAACGATATGCAGACTGGTGATGATAAAAAACGCGATGCCGTAAGAAATAAAATGCCGCACCGATTCAGGCAAATTTTCCAATACGCCGCCAAGAATTGATTCGACGACCGGCTCGCCGAGTGCGCCCAATCCGAGCGAAGCCAGCGTAATGCCGAGCTGTGAAGCGGAAAGATACGCGCTCATATTATTGAGAATTTCGAGCAGACGTTTGGCGGATTTTTTGCCTTCGGCGGCGAGCGATTCGATGCGGGTTTTTCTGACAGCGACGATGGCAAATTCCGCCGCGACGAAAAAACCGTTGATGAAAACCAACACGATCACGGAAAAAACTTTGAGGGCGATTGAGAGCCAGGATTCCGGCTCGACGGTGACTGAAGGATCAACAGAGAAAAAGAATAAAATTATACTGAAAGGGTCGTCCATTTTTTAATTTGAATTTTTAACCGAAAACCTCGCTTCCTAAAAATCTGTTTTCAGATTATAGCACTTTGTTTGGCTGGTTAAAACCTTTTTCAAATCTCTTCGCGCCGCGCCGCGTCAATAATCTCCTGAATCAAAGGTTGACACGAACCGCATCCGCCGCCTGCGCCGCAATCGGCGGTAACTTCTTCGACTGATTCAAAATGCTTATTCTGGACTAAACTTTCGACGGTTTCCTCCGACACGCCGAAGCACGTGCAAATCAAAGCCTTTTCGCCAGCGAACTCCTCTATTTGCCGGGAACGAAAATCGGCAAAAGCCTTCTGCAAAGTTTCCAAAGTCAAATCCAGACAATGTGTTCGCTGTTCGGGAAATGCGCCGAGCGCGTCTTCGATTTCCGTCCGCAAAACTTCCCGGTCTAAATTATGAATTTTATTCAGACGTTTGCCGACGATTTTTTCCGTCAAAACGTCCGCCGCCGCAATTAAGTAACCGCAGCCGTTCGTCTGAAATTTTACTTCGAGAATCACTTTTGACGACAAATCAATTCGCAGAGAAAACCGCAAAAACACGCCGCAAACAAATGTCGCGCTCATTCCGACGGCGTTTGCCTCATTCGACCTGCCGACATTTTGCGGCGCGTGAAATCGCTCGCTGATTTTTTTCGGATAAAAACTCACTTTCTAAATCGTAAACGGTGAATGGTGAACGGTAAACTATTTTCTTTTACAATTAACAGTTTACCGTTTACCATTGATTTTTTATGCGTATTTACATCTTTTGCCTTTTGATTTTTGCCCTTTGCCTGATTTCGGCTTGCCGCCCCGCCGCCGCACCGGTTTCGATTTCCAACCAGCCGGTTTCGATCAATAACATTCCGCAGACAAATCTGCCGCTGCCGGTTTTGAGCAATGCGGGCAATCTCGGCTGGAAGAGTTTCGCGGGCGAGAACGTCAAGCTCGCCGACTTGAAGGGCAAAGTCGTCGTGCTGGATTTTTGGGCGACTTACTGCCCGCCGTGTCTCGAAGAAATTCCGCATTTGAACGATTTGCATAATAAATACGGCGCAAATCTGCAAATCGTCGGTCTGCACATCGGCGGCGCGGAGGACGAAGCGCGAGTTCCCGAATTTGTGCAAAAGTTGAGAATAAATTACGCGCTCGCGTATCCTGAAAACGAGCTTTCGCAAACGCTTCTGGGAACGAACAATGCAATTCCGCAAACTTTCGTGTTTGATAAAAACGGTAAATTAGTCAAAAAACTCGTCGGCTTCGATAATTTCGTCAAAGCCGATTTAGACGAAGCGATTGAACGTGCCGCCAACTAAGCGGAAGCGTTCTGAATCTGAAAATCGCTGAAAACTTTTTTAACCGCCCGAATCGTATTTGAATGAATTTCCACCGTGTCGTTGATGTCAGCCGCATAGCCGCCGCTCATCGTCGTCACAATCGGAACTTCACGGTCTTTAGCAAAACTCAAAACCGTTTCGTCGCGCTTTCGCAAACCTTCCATCGTCAAACCGAGTCTTCCGAGTTTATCCTTTTCAAAAGGGTCTGCGCCGCCGAGATAAAAAACGATGTCGGGATCGTGCAGAAAAATTCGCGGCAATGCCTCGTTTAAGGTTTCGAGATATTCCGCGTCGCCGGTGCGGTCGGGCAGTTCAATATCGAGCGTCGAATTTTCCTTGAAAAGCGGATAATTTTTCGCGCCGTGAATCGAAAACGTAAAAACCGACGAATCTTTTTCAAAGATAAAAGCCGTGCCGTTACCCTGATGAACGTCGCAATCAATGATTAAAAATCGTTTCGCCAATTGCTCCCTCTGCAAAACTCTGATGGCGACAGCGACATCGTTTAAGACACAGAAACCTTCGCCGCGATCAGGAAACGAATGATGTGTTCCGCCCGCTAAATTTGATGAAACGCCGTTTTCCAAAGCGCATCTCGCGGCGTTAATCGTTCCCGAAGTCGCCAAAAACGAACGCCGCACGAGTGCTTCCGACCACGGCAAACCGAGTTTGCGAACTTCCTTTGTCGTTAGAGTTCCGTTTCGCAAACGTGAAATGTAATCTTCCGTATGCACGAGCGCAACGTCTTCGATTTTCGCCGGTTCGGGTGCGACAATTTCCGAAAGCTGCAAAGTTCCTTCAGCAAGTAGTTTATCGCACACGAGTTCAAACTTTCTTATCGGAAAAACGTGGTTCTCGCCGATGTCGGCGTAATAGTAAGACGAATAAAAAATTCGATATGAGATCATTAAGTAAATGATAAATCATCAACCGAAAAAATTCGTAATTCGTAATTTGAAATTCGTAATTCAAAAAAGGAAGTGCGGCTGACATTCGGGAAAACGTCAGCCGCGATTTATTAGCGGCAGGCTAAACTGTAGGCAAAATGCGGAGCGGATAGGCAAAAGGCGGATTGTTAACAGGGCGGGCAAAACGTGCTGATAAAGCGAACCTCCGCGTATCAATTCACCGGCACGAGAACTTTTTCACTCGGACGACTCAGACCGATTTTGCGGGCTTCCCGCTCAACCGCTGATTTGTCGGTTTTTAAACTGTGAACTTCCGTCTGAAGTCCGATATTTTCGTCGGTTAACTGCCCGACGGCTAAACTTAAACGCTCGTGTTGTTCGACTTCCGCGCTCATTTCGGAAAAGGCGCGAAGATTAATCGCCGTGCAGAGCATCAGCGTCATCGCTGCGATCACGGCAAAGACGAACCATTGAGGAGTCGTTTTCGTCTGCGCCTTGGCGATATTCGCACGGGTGTTGACGGGCATTGAAATTGTGCGGGGATTATCCCAGTAAGTAACGGCGACCTTGTTCAAGCAGCACCTCCAAATCTTCTTTGTTTTCAGTTTCAGCGTAAATCCGAACCATCGGTTCGGTTCCCGAAGGACGCATCAGCATCCAGCTTTTATCGGCGAAAGTAAACTTTACGCCGTCCAGCCGATTGATGGATTCAATCTTTTTGCCGCCGATCTCCGACGGTTCTTCGGCGAGTTTTTTCTTCAAAGTCCCGGCGATTTCATCGGTTAGTTTCACTCCGATTCTGTCTGATTCCAATTTCCCGACGCGGCTGTAAAGTTCGTTCAACTGTTCGGTCAAACTTTTTCCGCGCACGGCGATCGCTTCCGCCGCCAGCAGACAAGCTAAAATGCCGTCTTTTTCCGGGTAATGCCCTTTGATGGAAAGTCCGGCGGATTCTTCGCCGCCCAATATAATCTCGTCTTTGTTGATTAACTCGCCGATATATTTGAAGCCGACCGGCGTTTCGTATAATTTCAAGCCGCGATTTTCTGCCACTCGATCTATCAAATTCGATGTCGCTACGCTTCTGGCTAAACCTTCCGTCCAGCCGCGACTTTCCGCCAGATAATCAGCCAGCAGCGCAACTAATTCGTTCGGCGTGATAAACGCGCCGTTGCTATCAATAATTCCGAATCTGTCGGCATCGCCATCCGTCGCCAATCCGAGCGTCAAATTTTTCGATGTAACCGCTTCGACCAATTCGCCGACCTGCTTTTCGCTCGGTTCAGGCGATTTTCCACCGAAGGTAACGTCGCGCCAATCGTGAATCGTTTCGACTTCCAAATCGTATTCGCGCAAAATCGCGTCCAAATATCCGCGTCCCGTTCCCCAGAGCGCGTCATACGCATAGCTGCCTTTGGCTTCGGCGATCAAATCGAACCGAATTTTAGTTTTCAAATCGTCCAGATAACTCGGACGCGCATCATATTCTTCAATCGTTCCGCCGTTCGCATCGGCGACACTCGGCTTTTGCTCAATAATCGCTTCGATCTGCTTGGTAATTTCGGGCAGTGCCGGTGCGCCGTCCGCCGTCGAGAACTTGATTCCCTGATACTCCGGCGGATTATGCGAAGCCGTGAAATTGATGCCGCCAACCGCTTTTCCGCTGCGAATCGCGTGTGAAATCGTCGGTGTCGGTGTCGGACCGGCGCACAGCAAAACTCGAAAGCCCTTGCTTTTGGCGATTTCCGCCGCAACTTGGCTGAAACTCTCACCCATAAACCGCGAGTCGTGTCCGATTATCAGTGTCTGTGTGCTTTCTTCAGAATTACTTTTCAAATAAATACAGATGGATTCGACCACCAGACGCACGTTTGCGTATGTAAATTCATCGGCGATAATTGCCCGCCAGCCGGATGTTCCGAATCGAATCGCCATAAAAACATCAAAGAAAAATGATTCAAGGGGAAAAACTTCCCCGACTTCAAACTCTTGTAACCGTAAACCTATGTTTTGGAAGAAAGCTGGAGACCTAGCTCAACTCTTAGTTCCGCTTACCAAGGATCAAACCCTCTTGTTAGGGTGAAGACGACGTTACCACAAGAAAAATAGCTGTGTAAAGGTTTTTTGTAATAACTTAAGTAGAACTTGCTCAATAATTTGCAAGGTTTCTCTCAGGTTATTAATAAAGGTGCTGCTTAAATGTGAACGATGAGTGAACGAAATTCCTCGAAACCCGTTGTTTGTTATCATTTTTCGTAGCGGCGTTTTACCAGCAGCGCAAGAATTTTCCACGCTGTGAATTATTTTAAGCATTAGTTTAACGATAACTTAGCTCACGGACTGTTATTGCTTCCAACCAAATCATCAAGTAAAAGTTCGTGTCATTTAATCACAGAACGCTGCTTTCAAAATCTATTGTATCAATCTGCAACACGGGTCTTGATCGGCGGCTTGCGGTCGAACAATCTAAGTTCATATAAAAATAGCCTTTACCAAACGGATTTGTTTTAGGCACAATTGTTGCTGTTGCGTAGTGTCAGTTACAATGACCAAGTTCTTTCTCTCCATACTGTATTTTTATCTTTATTTTATTTTGACAAAGTTCCAACGGTTCTCACTTAGAAGGACTTAAGCTAAGAGTAAATACTTTTTGTCAGAAACTGAGAAAATTATGAAACCTATTAAACATTTTGAAAAAGGGCTGACTTATATTGCAAAGGGCGCATTTAACGCTATCAAATCAGTCAATCAATATAAACCGAATCCGTCGTTCACGCCGAAATGGTCGGATAAACCACTGCTTAAATCGTGGCAAAAAACGAAACCGACGCTCGGCTTCCCCAGAACGACCGATTCGCTCTGTCCGAACTGCGTAATTGAAGCGCGTGAAGATATTTTGAGCGGCAAAAAAGATGTCGGCATTCTCGTCAATGAAAAGGTCGGCGAAATCAAGGCACAGATCATCGAACGAGACGGTCAAATCTGGATGATTAAAGATTGTCCCGATCACGGACATTTTGAAGATTTGATGGCGATTGATTCGGAGTTTTTGAAACACATCGAAGGTTTGTTTCCGGGACGCGACATTCAATCGCACAACGATGAAAAACTGCACAATCACGGTTCTTCAACGATTAAATACGGACGCGGCGCAGTTTTAACGGTTGACTTGACTAACCGCTGCAATATGATGTGCGACCCGTGTTTTATGGACGCGAACCAGGTCGGTTTCGTTCACGAACTTTCGATGGAAGATGTCAGCGAAATTCTCGACAACGCTATTTCGATCAAGCCGCGCCGACAGATGTCGGTTCAGTATTCAGGCGGCGAACCGACGCTTTCGCCATACTTTTTAGAAGCGATCCGCTACGCCCGCAAAGTCGGTTACAACTCGGTGCAAGCCGCGACGAACGGCATCGAGTTCGCCAAATCGAAAGAATTCTGCCGCGAAGCCGCTGAAGCCGGATTGAGATTCGTTTATTTACAGTTTGACGGAATCGGCAACGATGCCAACTCGCATCGTCAAATCGGCAACTTATTCGACGTTAAACTCCGCGCTATCAATAACTTGCACGAAGCCGGCGTTGATATTGTTCTTGTTACGACACTCGTCAACGGCGTTAATAACGATCAGGTCGGAACAATTATCCGATTCGCTTTAGAAAACCCGAAGAAAGTTTCATTTGTGTCATTTCAACCCGTTTCGTTTACCGGACGTGACGAACATATCACCGAACAGCGTCGTTTGCAGCAGCGTTACACGCTTTCGCATCTGGCGTTGGACGTGCAGAAACAGGTCGGCATCACCGAACCGACGCGCGATTGGTTTCCGCTTTCCTTAATGGGCGCGTTTGCCGATTTCGCGGATGTCGTTCACGGCGAAGATTCTGAGTGGGGACAAGTTTCCTGCGGCTGCCATCCGAACTGCGGTGTCGGAACGGCGGTGATGATTAACAAGGAAACCAAAGAAATGGCTCCCGTTCCGCAGTTCCTGAACATTCAGGATTTGGTGACGGATATGAAGCACATCACCGACACGGCGCGCGGTAAATGGTTCTCAAATATGATGATGGGCTTAGCTCTTCTGAAGAATTACAATCCGTATGGCGCACCGGACAGCTTAACGCTCGGCGGAATCTTGAAAAAATTTGATAAGTCATTCGGTTTGTCGGGCAAGGATTATGGCAAAGTCGGCGGTGACCGCACGGTCGAAGACATCGAAAAACGCCGCCAAGACCCGTGGAACTTTTTGTTTATCGCGGGAATGTGGTTTCAGGATTTGTTCAACTATGATTTCCGCCGCACCGAAATGTGCATCATTCCTTATGGAACGCAGGAAGGCGAAATTTCGTTTTGCGCTTATAATACGGGCATCGGCTGGAGAAACATTATCGAACATATGCACCAGAACGCGACCGTCGCGCAATGGTATAAAGAACACGGTCGCCACGAAGTTTTCGCCAAAGGCAAAGAAGTAAATATGGGCGACTCGACGCATAACTTGATTTTAAATGAAGTTGATTTATCGCGCCCGGACAAACCGGATATGGAAGGACCGAAAACGGCTGCCGAGGAAATGCAGATGATGAAAAAACTTTATCAGCAAATGGTGATGGAGAAAAACAGCATCAAAACCGAAAATCTCGTGCAGATCGGCGGCATCAAGCGCGAAAAGAAAGAAAAAGCCAACGAAGCCAACGCTTAGACTGAATTTTCGACAGCAAAATAAAAAAACCTTGCAAATTATCGCAAGGTTTTTTTATTTTGCTGTCCGCACCCGATTTTGCGCGTCTATTTCAAAGAATCAACATCGCCTTCTGTGTGGTGTTTTAGCCGATTTCCGAATGAGACTTGCGACTTTTGTTTGTCGGTCTGCGACGCATCGTTGTAGAAACGGGCAGCGTCAGACTCAACCTGCAACGTAACAGTTTCCGTCAGCGTCAGCGAAAGCCCTCCTTAAACAACGCAATTCCAACATTTCGTCGCGTGGAAACCTATAAGAAGCGAAAGGGTGAGATGACGTAGGGCGAAGCCGCCGCCGCGCAACTCCAAGTTCGACGGACAACGTAAATAACAAAGTCACTGCTCCGCTCCACGTCCATTAGATTGTTGTGCTGCGCCCTTAATTCCAAAAGCCGATGTTTGATAAAACGCGATTGCTGAAAATGATAACTCGAATATCATTGCTCATTGGAAGTTTTTGTCTTCTGAATCATCTCCTGGATCGTTTCGGTTTCGCCGATTTCATAAAGACTGACCAGACCGTCTTCGATGGTGAAGATTTGCCGAACTGTGGCATCCGCCAGCACATTGCCCTGCAAATCTTTGATGATTTGATGAACGGTAACGACGTTACGATTGTCTTTGTCCGTCTCGAATTTTAGTGTTTCAAACTCCGGTTGAATATCCCTGAATTGATTAGTCCAATATTGGCGCACCGCGTCGCGTCCGTAAACGAAACCGCCCTCAAAACCGTTCGCCCATTTCACATCGGGGCGCATCAAGGAAGTGATTGTTTCAATCTCGCGTCGGTTGAAAGCGTCGTATAAATTTTGCAGAAACTCTTGATGCTCATTCATAATTGTCCATCATGTACTACGGATTATCGTTAAAACAAGAGAGCAACACAACGCTTAAGATGACGTAGGGGGAAACCGGCAACAGACAACGTGAAATTAACCACGCAGGTTTTTAAAGAGAGGCTGTTTTGCCCTCACGTCCATTGATTTGTTGGGTGCGGCGTTATTTGTAGCCGCTGATGGTTACTCCACGCTCATCAATATCAAGCGGAAATTTTCTTCCGCTATTGTCTAATGCTCGAACTAAACCGTCAACATCTTGATTTATGGTTAATCCAACATTTGGGTAAGGTTTGTAAGTTCTTGGAATAAACATCCATTCAATGTATTTATACTCGAAAGGCTGAAACGCACCGTCACTGAACCGAGTTTCGTCAATGTCCCGTTCCATTGGCATCCGATGCACACCGATGTAGTCATCTCCAACCAACTTCCACTCAGAACGCTTAATATCAAGATTTGCAGCAGCAACAATTTTGAATAACGCCCGCCATTTAGCATTGCTCATAAAGGAAGCAGTAAACCTTTTGAGCATTTTATCCGGCGAGTATTTAGTTTCAGAATTCACACCATCGTTTTACAGAAGAAAGCACCCAACTTTGAATTATACAGAATTAAATTCGATATAATTGATTATGCCGAATTCATAAATAACATTTTCTCAATAAGTTATCAAAAAGATCACCGACAAATGCCGATTTTTTCGGGTTCGGCGGGTTAACTTTTTTTGTTACTTCTTTCAAGGGCGCGACGTTAGTTCGAGGCGCGTTTTGACCGTTTCGGGCATAATGGGTGTTCACCTGAATAATTTGGAGTCAGGACAAAACGATTTCCAGAAGATATTGCGAAACGATTTTTTCGTCAAGACAAACTTTTCTCACGCGACAGATGTTTAAAATCAATCAAAATTTTCATCCGGCGGGAACCAACTAAATTTCGGCGCGTCTAATCAAAGAAAGTGATTTCGATACTTGTCAGGCGCAGGATTTTAAATTCAAACCGTTATTGAAATTACCAAAAGTTCGATTAAGCAATCCGGCGATTCGGGTTGATAAAAAAAGGGCGCGAAAATTTATTCGGTTCGCCCGTTCCAGCCTCAAAATAATTTTCGGAAAGATTCGGCAGGTCTTGTAAAAAATCTTGCTTTTTTACCGTCAATAGTTTGAAATCACTTTTACGAGGAATTTCTTTTAATATGAAACGCTTTTTGTCCACCATCGCTTTTTGTGTTTTTTTATTGCTTTTCGGTTTGGTCATTCTGTTGCCGTCGGCAACGGCAGAAAAGAATTTGCTGCAAAATCTGCTTAATTTGCCCGCCCCGCCGCCGCCGAATCCGCTGACTAGTGCCAATCGTAAAGTTTATTCGCCGGAGTCGGTTGAAAGAGACACGCCGCCGGGCGACGACGCGCCGCTTGAGGAA
>JAYVGL010000244.1:0-17704 GCA_043772175.1 Pyrinomonadaceae bacterium
ACTTGTTATTTAACGCCGGACTTTTCGATTTGTTCCCTCAACAATGTTTTTTCAAAAATCTTCGATTCTGCGGATAAACGTAATCGGTCTGACATTTACTTAATTCGTTTGGTTTCTGAAATCAGATGCAGAAGGGGCGAAGAATTAGTGTTGACGATAAAATTTAGAGATGAAGACGACAACCAACAAAGTGAATGTGGTGGCAGCGGAAACTAAGCAAAACTGGCAAAAAGCACCGATTACGAAACCCTGTAAATAAACGAGCCAAGCGGTGAAAATCGCCATTACGACAATCTGAATGCTAAATAAAGTCCACGTCAGACGATTTCCGTAAGCCGCCAGAATCGCCAGTGAAAACGCAGTGAAATAAGCCGCCGCGCCGAAAATCGCCAGCGGAATTCCGGCGACTTCGGCGTAGGAACTCGTCAAAACCTGTTCACAACCGGCGACGATGCTGCACGGAACTTTTTCGCCGGTGTAATGATGAATCGTCAAATATATCGAGTCCGCCAAACCGACCAGCGCGACCACTGCCGCCAACAAAGGAAGTTTGGCGATGATGCCGGTTTGTCTGTCCAAAAAATCCGATTCGCTGTTCATATTATTTTTTGATGTTGGCGACGCTGTTTGAGTTGACGACGACGGCTTGATTCGTCGGCGATTTCGGTTCGCCCGGACTGCCTGCTTTTTGCAGTTCGGCTTCAATCAACTGTTTCATCGCGCTGACATCGGTTTGTTCGGGCAAAAGTTTCGTGCCGTTGATGTAGATCGTCGGCGTTCCGTTAATGCCGACTCCGCGTCCGCGTTCGAGATCGGCGGCGACGCGGTTTTGGGCGGGCAGACCGACGACATCGGTTTGATATTTAGCGAAATCCAAACCGATTTTCTGCGCGTATTCTTCAAAAATCTTCCGCGCTTCCGTCGAGTTCGCCCACGTTTGCTGATTAGGGTAAAGCTGATCCTGCATCGCCCAAAACTTGCCCTGCATTCCGGCGGCTTCCGCCGCCACCGCCGCTTCATATGCGTTTTTGTGAATTTGCGTCAGCGGAAAACCGCGATAAACAAATCTTATACGGTTACCGTAAAGCCCGGTCAGTTCCTTCATCTTCGGATGCTGTGCCGCGCACGTCGGACACTGATAATCGGCGAATTCTTCGACCGTCACAGTCGCCGTCGGCGAACCGAGCATATTCGGCGGCGTTGCGCCGACAGGAGCTTTCAGATACATTTGACGCGCTGTTTCCGTCGGATCAACCGCATTACTCGAAGAACTGTTGGTATTGGATTTCAAAGGCGTTTTTGCCGTCGAACTCGTATAAAACCACCAGCCGCCGGCGATTGCCGCGAGCAAAACCGCTCCGATGATAATCAAAGGCGTACTGCCACTGTTGTTTCCGTTTCTTTTCAGGTCATTATTCATATTTAGCAAAGTTTGAACTTTCGATAAATCGAGACTTCAAGATTTATGATTTATGATTCGCAAAATTATCAGGCAATTTTCAATCGTTTATTTCCCGACCGGCGTTCTTCCAACACTTCAATTGTTTCCTTCGTCTTTTGATAAATGCCGTCCGCATCCAAGCCGTATTTCGCCAGCAGTAGTTTCGGGTCGCCGTGCGTGATAACTCTATCAGGTATGCCCATTCTGACGACTTTTACTTTATCAAGCAAATTGTTTTCTTCCAAAAGTTCCAGAATCGCCGAACCGAAACCGCCTGCCAGATACGCTTCTTCGACCGTGATAATAAATCTTCTGGTCTGCGCCAGAGCCAGAATCAATTCCGTGTCGAGCGGTTTGACGAATCGCGCATTGATAACGGTCGCTTCGATGCCGTCTCTCGACAAATTTTTCGCCGCTTCCATTGCCGGATTGACCATCGAACCGAGCGCGATAATCGCTGCCTCGCCGTTCGCGTCGCGCAGTATTTCGGATTTGCCGATCTCCATCAACTTCGGTTTCTGCGAAATATCAACGCCGAACCCCACGCCGCGCGGATAGCGAATCGCCGCCGCGCCCGGATGTTCAATCGAAGTGAGAAGCATATCGCGTAACTCGCTTTCGTCTTTCGGAGCCATCAAAATTATATTCGGATAGCCGCGCAGATACGAAATATCGAGCAGTCCGTGATGCGTCGGACCATCCGCGCCGACGATTCCGGCTCTGTCCATCGCAAAAGTTACATTCAAATCCTGCAAGCAAACGTCGTGGATAATTTGGTCGAAAGCCCTTTGCAGAAACGTCGAATAAATCGCGGCGACCGGCTTTAAACCCTCGCAAGCCATTCCCGCGCAGAATGTTACGGCGTGTTGTTCGGCGATGCCGACATCAAACGCGCGTTCGGGGAATTTGTCCAGAACCAAATCCATTCCCGTCCCGTCAGGCATCGCGGCGGTCAGCGCGACTACTTTATCGTCAGCCGCCATCAATTCGCACATCGTTTCGCCGAAAATCTGCGTGTAGGTTTTCAGCGAAACTTTGTTTGATTTATGCGGCAAGCCGGTTTTAATATCGAAAGGTCCGGTCGCGTGATAAGCGTAATAGTTTTTTTCCGGGTTCGGGAAACCTTTGCCTTTCGTCGTCAGAGCGTGAACGATCACCGGACCGTCGTCAATTTTTTTCGCCTCTTCGAGAGCGGCGACGAGCATTTCGACGTTATGACCGTCAACGTAACCGATGTATCTGAATCCGAGTTCGTTGACGAGCGCACCCGGCAGAACCGCCGCCGCAATCGCGTCTTTCACGGTTTTCGCCGCTTTCCGCAAACGCTCGCCGAAATGCGGAACGCTTTCCAGAGTATCGCCGATTTCGTCTTTCAATTGCTGATAACTTTGTGCGCCTTTGATGCGGTTTAAATATCTCGCCAGACCGCCGACCGCCGGAGCGATGGACATTTCATTGTCATTGAGTAGAACAATCATCCGCGATTTCAGATGTCCGGCTTGGTTGATGGCTTCCATCGCCATTCCGCCCGCCAAACTCGAATCGCCGATCAGAGCGCAAACGTGAAAATCGTCTTTTCCCGTGTCGCGGGCGACTGCCATTCCGAGCGCGGCGGACAAGGATGTCGAAGCGTGTCCCGCGCCGAAAGTGTCATACTCCGATTCATCGCGGCGCAAAAAAGGCGAAAGTCCGCCGTATTGCTTGATCGTGTGCATCTGGTCGCGTCTGCCGGTCAAAATTTTGTGCGCGTAAGCCTGATGCCCGACATCCCAAACCAGACGGTCTTTCGGTGTATCGAAAGCGTAGTGCATCGCCACTGCCAATTCGACCGCACCGAGACTTGCGCCCGTGTGTCCGCCGATGCGCGAAGTCGTCTCAAGTATAAACTGCCGCACTTCGTCGGCGACTTCCTGCAAATCTTCGACGCGCAATCGCCGCAAATCTTTCGGCGAATCTATTTCCGATAAAAATCTCATTTAGTTTTAGTTTGATTTTCTGACACTCAACCTTCGGATTTTACTTGGATGTGAATAAATGTTCAATCCCGAAAGACACGCAACCGAAAATAAACCGTGCGATTCTTGACAATTCTTTACACGCGGCTCTCGAAATCCTTCGGCTAAAACCGATTCAAGAGCGTCAAACAAGACGAACAGCGCAAGCTAATTTGAAAAAAATCCAAAATTAAAGAGGTAAAAACACGATGTCTTTTAAACATAGATTTATTTCGACCGTTACTCTGGCGATTGCCGTCGGAGCGTTCGGCACATTCGTCTCGGCGCAGGAAACACCGGCGCAGGACACTTTGGATCCGAAAGCGGAAAGAGTCGAACGCGGCAGACGCGGATACGGCAGAGGCGACAAAATGCGCGGCGGCAAACACGGCGGCGACCGAATGATGATGCACGCGCTCGAGAAATTAGATTTGACCGACGCGCAAAAAGCTCAGGTTAAAACCGTTTTTGAAAACAGCCGCAGTCAGAATCAGCCGCAGACGGAAGAAATGCGCGGTTTGATGATGAAAAAACGCGACGGCGTAATCTCAGCCGAAGAGCAGACGCGCTTGAAAGAATTGCGCGACCAAATGAAAACGTCGAACGAACAAACGGAAAGTTCCATTTTGGCGATTTTGACGGCGGAGCAACGCACCCAACTCGATAAGCTGAAAGCCGAGATGCGCGAGAAAATGAAGGAACGCCGCCAGAATCGGCAAAACCGACAGAATCAGCCGCTGCCGCCATCCGAATAAGTGAATTCTTTTGACCGACAGGAAAAAATTAAGCAGAAAAAAGCGCGATAATTTTGCCGCGCTTTTTTTGCCTGAAATTCACAACCCGAATCAAATTTTCGGCATCAAAAGTTCGTTGCATTTAAAACTTAAATAAAGTTAGAATCTACATCATTCAGACACGGAAGAAGTTTTTAGGAGGCTTTAAGATGCGTAGAAATTCGATTCGCAAATTCGGTTCGATGTTTGTAACCGGCGCGATTTTGTTCGGCACGGTCGGGTTTTATCCTCTTGGTGCAGCGGCACAAACGACGGCGGCGACCGCCGAAACCAAACAGGACAAGCCGGACAAGAAAAGTAAAAAAGACAAAAAGAAGAAAGTCGGCGACACTCAGACGGCGCAGACGCAAACCGCGTCCGATCCGAAAAGTCCGCTTTCTTCGAAAGAAGACCCGGATCAAATCGGCAAGCGTAAAATTAATGACGGTTCCGACAAATTTTTCGGCTGGCTCGGCGGCTCTAAAGAAAGGGAAGTCGCCATCGGCAGACAATTGGCGACGGAAGTCGAGCAGCAGGCTAAACTGGTCGAAGACCCGGTGGTAACCGAATACATTAACCGCATCGGTCAAAATATCGTGCTTCATTCGGACGCGAAAGTTCCGTTCACAATCAAAGTTATTGACACCGACGAAGTAAACGCCTTCGCGCTGCCCGGCGGATTTTTCTACGTTAATCGAGGTTTGATTTTAGCCGCCGACAACGAAGCCGAACTCGCCGGCGTGATGGCTCACGAAATCGCCCACGTCTGCGCCCGCCACGCGATGGAAAATCAGGGCAAAGGCACGGCTCTCAATTACGGAATGCTCGCCGGAATCATTTTCGGCGGTCCGATTCTCAGCACGGTTCTGCAAAACGGCGGCGGCATCTTAGGCGGCTTGACGATGCTGAAATTTTCACGCGGCGCGGAAACCGAAGCCGACAATTTGGGCGTTCAGTATCTTTACGCTTCCGGCTACGATCCGACGGCGATGTCCGCGATGTTTGAAAAACTCGCGTCGCAGAACAAGAAAAAGCCCGGCACGGTCGCCAAACTTTTTTCGTCGCACCCGCAGTCACTCGAACGCCGCGATACGAGCCTTTTTCTCGTCGCCCGTTTTCCCGAAAAGGAAGAATACGTTATCAGCACTTCGGAATTTCAGCGCGTCAAAGCGCATCTGATGAGATTATCGAACGTCAAAGCCGGAGTAACCGCCGATATTGACGACATTGACGCGGGCAAACCGACGCTGAAACGCCGTCAGCCCGAAGCCGACACGACTGCGCCCGACACTGACAGCAGTTCGAGCAGCAGTTCCAAAGACGCGCCGCCGAAACTGAAAAAACGCGGCGATGAACCGCCGACACCGCAGCCTTCGCCGAGTCCCGAAAAGTAAGTTTCATCTCGAAATTAAAAAGCCTGACTATAGAAAGTCAGGCTTTTTTTTCGCGTCGGCGAGTTTTGAGTTTTGCGATCAGCTATTTTAGTTTGCGAAAGTTTTTATTTCAGCAAAACGCCGTAGATGCCGAGCGGCAAACTGTAAACCGCTTCGCTTGTAGCAGCGATCAATTCGCCTTTGCGCGTGAAACAAAGTCCGACGATGTTCATTCCGGCGACGAAAATCTCCGATTCTTTCCCGTCCGGCGAGATTTTAACGATGCCGTGTCTGCCGCGCAGACAGGCGGCGATGTAGAGATTGCCGGCTTGGTCGAAGGCTAAACCCTGCGGTCTGCCCAAGCCGCGATAGAAAACTTCGTCGAATCCGGCTTGGTCAACGCGGTAAACAGCGTCGAAGCTCGCTAAACCGGGCGCGGTAACGTAAAGTTTGCCGTCCGCGCCGAACGCCAGATGATAAGCGGAAACGGACGGTTCAAGCACGGCGAATGATTCGGGATTGCCGAAATTCGGAACGCGGTAAATCGTGCCGCTGCGGTCGCCGACGAACATCGCGTCATTTTTGTCGAAGGCGATGCCGGTCGCCACGCCTAAATCCGAAGCGTAAGGCACGACTTCATCATCGCCGTTGACGCGAACGACTTCGCCGTCCGCCCGCGCCGTTACATAAAGTCCGCCGCCCTGATCGAAGGCGATGCCCGTCGGGTTCAAAACTTCGGCAGACATTTCGCCCAAAAACCCGCTCGTCTCCAGCCGGAAAAGCGTTGTGGGCAACTGCTGTCCGCGTGAACCGGAGCGCGTTAAAATCAGCGCGTCGTCCTTCGGATCAACCGCCGGATTAGCGACGATGTGCAGATCGTTCGCCAGCTTTTCGCCGACGATAATCGTTTTCGTTTCGCTGCGGTCGCCGCCGCTTTCGAGATAAACTTCGACTTCCGCCGTATCGAAATTTTCCGGCACAATCGCCAGCACGCGATTCGCCGACGCACCGACGATGCTCGCCGCCTTACCGTCGAAATAACAGCCGTATTCGCCCATCGCGTCCATCTGAAAATCTTCGCAATTGATGATAACTTCGCCGCCCGGAATGGCATTCGGTGGGTTGATGGAAATAATTCTGCCTGCTTTATTCATTTTATTGCTCCAATGTGAAACTTTGATTTTACGATGCGAAACGAAGCGTGTCTAATAGCTTCAAAAAATTTGTTGACGCGCCCGCCGGATAAAAGTTAAAATTCAAACAGAGCGGTCTGACGTTTCCAAACAAACCCAGCATTCAATCTTTCCTTTTTAGACCGCGCCACTTCTTAATTTTTATGCCGAGTAGAATTGATGATTTACTGCGTATGGCGATGAGCTTCGGCGCATCGGATTTGCATTTACGCGCCGGTTCCTTTCCCGTCATTCGCGTGAACGGCGAGCTGCGTCCGGTGTCGGGCGTAAATCGTCTGACGCAGGACGAAACGCTGGAGATGGCTTTTTCGATGATGTCGAATCGCCAGAAACTGCACTTTAAGGATGCCTACGAAGTTGACATCGGCTACGGTGTCGCGGGCTTGGGCAGGTTTCGCGTCAACATTTTTCAGCAGCGAAACTCCATCGGTATCGTCGCCCGCGTCATTTCCGATTACGTCCGCAACTTTAGCGAACTCGGTTTGCCGCCGGTTCTAAATCGCATCGCCGAAGAAAATCGCGGTTTGGTTCTGGTGACGGGAACGACCGGATCGGGAAAATCAACGACGCTCGCGGCGATGATTGATTCGATTAACCAAACGCGCAATTCCCACATCGTCACCGTCGAAGACCCGATAGAATTTCTGCACAAAGATAAAAAATCTTTTATCACGCAGCGCGAAGTTGACGTTGATACGCGCTCGTTCGCCGAAGCGTTGCGCGGTTCTTTGCGGCAAGACCCGGACGTGATTTTAGTGGGCGAAATGCGCGACCTTGAGACGATAGAAACCGCCCTGCTCGCCGCCGAAACCGGACATCTGGTTTTCTCGACTCTGCACACTTTGGACGCATCGGAAACCTTGACGCGCATCATCACGGCGTTTCCGCCGTATCAGCAAAAATCAATTCGCATTCAACTCGCCGGACTTTTGAAAGCCGTCGTTTCACAGCGTTTGATGAAGTCGGCACGCGGCACAAGTCGTGTGCCGGCGGTTGAAGTTTTGATTTCCACGCCTTTGATTCGTGATTACATTCTGCACGAAGACAAAACTTCGCAGGTTCGGGACGCGATTGCCGCCGGAACCTCGCAATACGGAATGCAGACCTTCGACCAATCGCTCTTTTATCTATACCAATCGGAACTTATCACGCTCGAAGAAGCGCTGCGCGGCTCGACCAACCCGGACGAATTTCGTCTGCGGCTCGCCGGCATTCAAAATACGACCGGACAAGCTAAAGAGGAAATGGAAAGAAGCAGCGGTGTCGGGAAAATAACGGAAATTTTTTCGAGAATGTAGTTGAAGTCAAGTAAAACTAAGAAGGCGGAAGGCAAAAGTTTTGAAGAAATTCTCACTTTTGCCTTCCGCCTTTTTAGTTATAATTTCTGTTATTTCCTTAGCCAGCCGAAAAGTCCGTGAACCAGCACTTCGCGGTTCGTTTCATAAATCGCACGGGTCAAAGGCAGCGACATCGGGCAAACCTGAACGCAGTTTTGCGCGTTGCCGCAATTGGCGATGCCGTCCTCCTGCATCAAGCCTTCAAGCCGTTCGTCGCGGTTCATTTTGCCCGACGGGTGCATATTAAAAAGTCTGGCTTGAGCAATCGCCTGCGGTCCGATGTAGTTATCGTCGTGATATTGCGGACACGCTTCGAGACAGCAGCCGCACGTCATACAGCGCGAATAAGCGTAGCGTTCGTGAACTTCTTCCTGCGACATTCGCGGTCCCGGACCGAGATCGTGCGTCCCGTCGAGTTCGACCCAGGCGTGAACCTGTTTCAAATGTTCAAACATCTGCGAACGGTCAACCTTCAAATCGCGGACGTTTGGAAACTTCGTCATCGGCTCCAGCGAAATCGAATTGCCGCCGCTTGCCAAAAGCAAATCGTCCACCAGTGCCGAACACGACTGCCGGACGCGCCCGTTGATAACCATCGTGCAGGTTCCGCAAACCTGCTCTAAACAACTCATATCCCAAACCGGCGGCGTGGTCGTTTTGCCGTCTTTCGTAACCGGATTTTTGCGAATCTCCATCAGCGCAGAAATGACGTTGAGATTTTTGCGATAAGGAATCTCAAATGTTTCCCAATGCGCCGAAGCGTCAGGATTTTCGCGCCGCTGAATTTTTACGTCAATCGTTGGCGGCGGATTTGTTAATCTTTTTTTCTCGTGATGTCCGTTTACTTCGCTCATATTCTTTTAGATGAAATCAACCAATTCATAAATATCGCCAAGTTCTACTTCTAACTCGACCGAGTTGAAATTAACCGAACTTTCAATGCCGGTTGTTGCCTGGTAATCCAGTTTCCGTCGTCTCTTCGCCGATACTGTTCGATAACGGCTTTTTCCTGTGAAATCAAAACATATTCCTGTAAAGATTCAACCATCTGATACATCCAAAGTTTCTCGCTTCGGTCAAAAGCCGCCGTGCTGTCGGATAAGACTTCGATCATCAATTTCGGGTTCGTTACAACGTCTCGTCGGAGTTTGTAAAAATCTAATTTTCCGCAAACAACCGCAACATCTGGATAAAGAAATTTCTCACGATTCGGAATCCAAATTTTCAAGTCGTTTGAAAACGTGCGGCACTGCTTTTTTTAACTTCAGCGAAATTGTTTCAACCAAATTCGTTACAATTTGGATGTGATTGATGTCTGCACGGGCTAACGTCGGTGGTGCGCCGTGCAAAGGAATAATGTAACCGTCCCAAAATTCGCTTTTACACTCAGCTTTGTCTTCCAAAGCCAAATACTCTTCCGGCGTATGTTTTCTCGTTGACAACAACGCTGTTGTTTTCATTACGATTTATCGTTCTCGTGAATTTCCAAAAAAGATTCGCCGTCTTTGATCTGCGCGTCTTTTGCCCGCACCGTAAATTGGCGGTCGGTGTTCGCCGGTTTCTGTTCGGTGAAAGGTGTCGGAACCTGCGCCGCGCCGTCCGGCACGGGCAAACCGGCTTTTTCCGCTTGTTCGGCGACCGCCGCTTTTGCTTTGCCTTTGCTCGAATAATCGCGCTTTCTCGGTTCGATGGCGGTAGTGTCAACCGCTTCGTAACTCAAAATCGGCGATTCGCTCGACCATTCGGCAATCGTCGTTTTCAAAAACTTATCGTCGTTGCGCTCCGGGAAATCCGGTTTGTAATGCGCTCCGCGTGATTCGTCGCGGTTTAACGCGCCCAAAGTTATGACCCGCGCCAATTCCATCATATTTTTCAACTGGCGTGCGTGCGGAACCGCCTGCGTCGCCCACAAATTAGAATCGTTGATGGAAATGCGTTTGAAACGATCCTGCAATTCGAGAATTTTTTCGTCGGTCGCTTTAAGTTTATCGTTGTAGCGCACGACGGTTACGTTGTCGGTCATCCACTTGCCGAGTTCTTCGTGTAGTTTATATTGATTTTCCGTGCCTTCATTTCTGGCGATTTGATCGTTTATTCCCTGCTGCTTCTTCAGCTCGGCTTCGTGAATGCCGTTCATCTCGGTATTTTTACGCTCGACGTTTTTGGCGTAATCAATCGCCGACGGTGCGGCGACGAAACCGCCGTAAACGCACGAAACTAATGAATTCGCGCCGAGACGGTTTGCGCCGTGAATCGAATAATCGCATTCGCCCGCCGCGAAAAGCCCTGGAATGTTTGTGCGCTGTTCAAAATCAACCCACAGTCCGCCCATCGAATAATGAACGCCGGGGAAAATTCGCATCGGCACGTAGCGCGGATCGTCGCCGACGAACATTTCGTAAATCTCCAGAATCGCGCCGAGTTTTTCGGTCAAAACCGACGCGGGAATATGCGTTAAATCGAGATAAACCTGATTTTCGCCGTTCACGCCGCCGCCTTCGATACAGACTTGGAAAATTTCCCGCGTCGCAATATCACGCGGCACGAGGTTGCCGTAAGCCGGATATTTTTCTTCGAGGAAATAATTGCGCTCGCCGTCGGGAATATCTTTCGGGGCGCGTTTGTCCATCGGATCACGCGGAACCCAAACTCGTCCGCCTTCGCCGCGTGCCGACTCAGACATCAAACGCAGTTTGTCTTCGCCCGGAATCGAAGTCGGGTGAACCTGTATAAATTCGCCGTTCGCGTATTTCGCGCCCTGCTGGTAACACGCCGAAACCGCGCTGCCCGTGCAGGTTTGCGAATTGGTAGATTTCCCGAAAACCATTCCCGGTCCGCCCGTCGCCATAATCACAGCATCGGCGTTAAAGGCTTTTAATTCAAGCGTCTGCAAATTCATCGCAATCAAACCGCGACAAACCTGATGATCGTCCAAAACGAGCGAAAGCATTTCCCAGCCTTCAAATTTATTCACTTTTCCGGCTGATTCGTATTTGCGAACCTGTTCGTCGAGCGCGTATAAAAGCTGTTGTCCGGTCGAAGCACCGGCGAACGCCGTGCGATGGTGAAGCGTTCCGCCAAAACGTCGGAAATCTAGAAGTCCTTCCTGCGTCCGCGAAAACGGAACGCCCATCCGGTCGAACAGATAGATAATCTGCGGAGCCATCTCGCACATTTGTTTGACCGGCTTTTGATTCGCCAAAAAGTCGCCGCCGTAAACCGTATCGTCGAAATGCTTAAAGGTCGAATCGCCCTCGCCTTTCGTGTTGACCGCCCCATTGATGCCGCCCTGAGCGCAAACCGAGTGCGAGCGTTTGACCGGCACGACCGAAATCATATCAACGTCGTGTCCCGCTTCGGCAATTTTCAGAGCCGCTGCCAAACCCGCTAAACCGCCGCCGACAATCGCTATTTTTAATCCGCTTGATGCCATAATTATTAAACCTATTTTACAAATTTTTTAGAACTTTCCCGAGTTATTCGGTTCGACGAGCTTCTTTTTCTCCAGTTCGCCGCAGAACGCTTTCGGGAATAATCCGCACGGAGTTACAAAAGAGACCGCCGCATTAATGCCGACTGCCGACAACGTAACCGCCAGAAAAACGGAAGCGTAAAGCGCGTATTTCTGCGCTTTTTCGCCGATCAGGATTCCCCAATCAACCGCGAACAGGAAGAGACCGTAAGCCAGATGCCACGCCGTCGCCATAATGCCGAGAAAATAAAAGATCAGGATGCCGACGTTTTTGAATTCCGCCGAGACAATCGCAAAAGCGCGGTCGGCGTTGCCCGCCACCGGATTGCCGTAAGATTCCAAACCCGGAATCGCGCCGAACCGTAAATTTAACAGATGAAAAAGAATAAAGAAGAAAAGAAAAACGCCGGTTACGCGCTGAAAAATATAGAACCAGTTGCGTCCGTAACCGTAATTCAAACCGTTCGGACGTGCTTCCGCCGAGATGTAGATGCCGTAAACCGAGTGAAACAACAGCGGCAGGAAAATCCCGAATATCTCGACGAACAGCAAATACGGAATATGGTGAATATCGGCGACGGCATCGTTGAAAACTTTATCGCCGCTCATCGCCTTTGAGTTGGTAAACAGATGGACGAAGAAAAATGCGCCCAACGGCACGATGCCGGTTAGTTGATGCAGTTTCCGCATCAGGAAAGTTTTGCTGATTTTAATAGCCATAACTGATTGTTAGATTTACGAATTATACTTAAAATTCTAAGTTGAAACCCGCAATTCAGCAATCTTAAAATTTACAATTTGATTATAGGAAATTTATTTGCGTAAACTTAATAAGATAAAATGAATTCTCTTGCAAGAATTGTGTAGATAAACTTATTATTACAGTTATCAGTTGACGGCTGCCGGTTATCGGCGAGAAATCGGCAACTGGCAACCGGCAATTAATAATTGAAATTATGCACATTGAAACATTAAAAGTATTTATAGATTTAGTTGATATGCAGAGCTTTTCGCTCGCAGCGGAACGCAATTTTATCACGCAGTCGGCGGTCAGCCAGCAGATTCGGACGCTCGAAGATAAATTCAAACGGCGTTTGTTGGAGCGCGTGCGCGGGCGGCGCGAGGTTCGTTTGACAACCGCCGGAGAAATTTTCTACCGCGAATGTAAAAACGTGCTGGCGAGCTACGACGTTTTGAACGAAAGTATGAGCGGTTTGGTCGGCAAAATCAGCGGCACGGTCAAAGTGGCGACGGTTTATTCGGTCGGGCTACACGAACTGCCGCCGAAGGTGCGCGAGTTTATGTCGAAATTTCCGTCGGCGAAAATTGATTTGGAATACTCGCGGACGACGCGCGTGGTGCGCGATGTTTTGAGCGGCGCGGTCGAACTCGGTGTCGTGGCGTTTCCCGAACCGCGTCGCGGCTTGACGATTGTCCCGATGGCGAGCGACCGTCTGGTTTTAATTTGCCCGCCCGACCACGAATTCGCCGAACGCGAAGAAATCAAAGTTACCGAATTGCAGGGACGCGATTTCGTCCTTTTCGAGCGCGACATTCCGACGCGCAAGGCAACCGATAAAATCCTGAAATCCTATGGCGTAGAGGTTCGCAAAGTCTCGGAATTCGACAACATCGAAACCATCAAACGCTCGGTCGAAGTCGGCTTCGGACTTGCCATCGTGCCGCATCCGTCGGTGATGGACGAAGAGCGAAACAACCAATTAAGCGTTGTCGAACTCGCCGAAAAAGATTGGGTGCGTCCCGTCGGCGTGGTTTACCGCACCGACCGGACGCTTTCGATTGCGGCGAAAAAATTCGTGCAGTTGCTCGAACAGAGTCCGGCAAAATAGTCTTTTTCTTTCGTCTCGAAGTCTGATTGCAGAATAGTCCGGCTAATAAATTTTATTTTGACAAAGGTGAATATTATGTCCTTGCGCTTACTTAATCCTTTTCCAAAATCTCCGCCTGAAGGGGACAGTTACATTTATCTTTTCGTAGTGAGACGAATATTAAACATAGTCTTAGAATTGAATCCGCCGCTTCCGTTGAGTAAAAATCGTGATTTGGAAATGATGGGTGCGCTTGTGAACGCGGTAAACAAATTCAAAGCGGTTTATTACGCGAAATATAAACAAGGGATTGCCGATTTCGACGATGAAGAATTATATGTCGCGTTGGGAAAGGAGTTAAAAGAGAAAAACGAGGCGGAATTTAACAAGCTGATTAAAGAACTTAACGATTCGCAATGGACGCTGCTTCTGACGGGAAAAATTTACGAAGTGAAAGCTGTCGGTAAAAAGATTGACGCGGCTTTAACCGAATTATTCACTAAAGACGGCATTATCGATGGAGCCAAACAAATCAATACTAACCGAAACAGAATCGGTCTAGGATTAAATGATAATCATTTTTATCTCAAAGACGGACAACTTCACACGATTCTTATCTATAACAATGCCGCTGCCGACAAATCAACCGGAGTTTACATTCCCAAAGAATTTTCTCAGATCGAATTTATAGACGGTTCAGAAAGTTCTGTGGTCTGTGTCAATCCGACAAATAAGCAGGTCATCCGAGCGTCGCACATTCGCTTGAGCAAGCACTCCAGTTCATTGACACAGTAAACAAAAGAGAGCTAACAGTTAAGGACAAGGCAAGACTTAACGAGCAAATTAAAAAGAATATTAAAAGTCCGCCGAATGCTAAAGGTTCGCTTTATGTTGGAGAAACCGGAGGTCCTGGCGGACTGGGCAAAGGATATATCCATTCACATCTAACGATCTTCAAAGACAAAAAATCAATGCAAGTCGCTCTGGGACGCAAATACGCGTCAGGGTCTGGCGGAGGAGAGTATATTAGTAGCTCAAAAGTCCTCTTGGGAGATTTTAGAAGTCTAATTAAAATAGTCTAAATGACGATAAGGAAGTATCTTATGCAAAAGAAATTAAATACTTATAACATTAAATTTATAGGGGCAATGATCTTAGTTTTATTATCCTTCATTAGTGTCAAAGCCCAAATTAAGGAAGTTCAAACTAATAAAATCACCACTGAAAAAGCGCAAAACAAACAAATTAGAGAACCAATTGATTGTGAGTATTTGATATTAATTCTGGATGTTATGGCTGTATATAACGACAGCTTAGTCATTCAGACCAGAAGCGGCGATGTTCCCGTTGCGGTGTTCGTCATCTCGTCCGGCAACGGCAAATCTAATGTCAAACTCGCCAACAAACTCAAAAAGGCTTTAGATAACAGATTAAAGTTTGTCGAGCGATACCGAAATTTGCGCTACGAGATAGTTGACAGCAAGCCGGTCAAAGGCGACGGGCGTTTTCAGATATTCTTTTTAGACGAGAAACAGGATTATGAATTCGGCAATACTATTTTTTCGTGTAGTTGATTAAATGACGGATCAGGATTGTTCCAACTGAAAAAATCGAAAAGTCGCTATTTGCGACTGACAAACGAATTCCCTTTCAACCAAAATCGCCACGGTTTTTCCGCGTATTCTTGTGCGTAATCAATCCCGATTCTACTCCCGGACGCGATTTCCGAATTCGCAACTTCCTCGCCGTCTTCGAGCCGGATTTGATCGCCGAGTAAATCCGTATTATTAAAAGTTTTATCAATGCCGAGCGCGAGGCAGAGTTTGCCGGGACCGGAAGTTAGGTTTTGATCTTTCATTCGCCCGCGTCTTTCCCGCATTTTTTCGATGTTTTCGAGCGGTTCGACGGCGCGGATCAGGACGGCGTGCGGCGTTCCGATTTCACCGGCGACGACGTTGAATTGAAAATACATTCCGTAGATAAACGTCACGTAAGCCGTGCCGCCGACCGCAAACATCGTTTCGGTGCGCGTCGTGCGGCGGTTGTTGTAAGAATGCGCGGCTTTGTCTTCGATGCCGCAGTAGGCTTCGGTTTCGACGACTATCCCGGAAACCCGTGCGCCGTTTTCGTCCGGCACGACGAGCGTTTTGCCCAATAAATCACGGGCGATTTGCAAGGTGTCGGCGCGGGTATAAAATTCGCGGGGGAGTTTTTGCATAAACGGAAAATGGAAAATAAGTATCGGATATTTCGAGAATTGTTTTTTTTTCAGTTTACCGGTTTTTAATTTTCCATTTTCTGTTTTCCATTTTCTATTACTTCCCGTAATTTTCAGGATAATAAATCAACTCGACGACGTTGCCGCCGATGCCTTTCGTGTAAAAAGACGAAGTTCCGTCGCGGTGCGGTTTGATCGGGCGATTTTCTTTTTTGGCAGCGGCTTCCAGTTCGGCAAGCGTCTCGACTTTCAGACCGAGATGCGTCGGGTGTTTCGAGTTCGGCGGCAACAGCGCGATGCCGAAACCTTTGGCATCGCGCACCATCGCCCAATCTTCATACAGCGTTTCGAGCGTGAATCCGAGCCGCTGATATTCTTCGACATCTTTTTTCAGATCGTCGCATTTGACCGCGATGTGGTCAACCGTTCCCGTAAAGCGCAATTCATTTTCGTTGTTCATAAATAGTAATTTCCTCTCTAGCCGAATTTTAGCAATTTAGCGGGCGGATTGGAAAATCAGCATCGGTTCAGACGAAATGTTTTGAATTCTGCTTTTGGGCGGTGTCGGCTTGATCGCCGCGCAAAGCCGTTTGAAGGCGGAACTTGGAACGGGTTGTAAAATAAAAAAAGCGGCAGTCTGATTTTCAGACTGCCGCTTTTTAGTTATATTAAAATTTGCTTTTTTGAAAGCAAATTCGATTATTTGACGAAAATCGCCGGGTCGCCGATCAACAGCCACGTGCGGCGGACATCCGAATCGTCCGAAGCGCGTTTCGCCGCTTTGACGACATCGCCGATGCGCGCCCGCCGACCGTTTCCACTAAAGGCAAAACGAGTGAACGCGCTGCTGATCGCCGCTTGGCGTTCGGGCTGCGTGATGCCCGAAGAAGTCCAGACGGCAATCGCGCCGTTCGCCGATCTGAACAACGCTTCGCCCAGACTTTCGCCGGTCGGCTGCTGCGTGTAGCCGTTCAGACAATTCATCAAAAGATAAAACGAAAGTTGACCGTTCGCCAACTGCGCCGCGTCTTCCGAACGGAAAATGCCGCTCGTCGCCCAAACGCTCTGCGAACCGTGTCCGGTGTAGGTAACCAGCAGAGGGTTATCGTTCAAACGCCCGATGATATTCTGATGCGTTTCGGCATCGGTCAAAAGGCTTCGGTCAATGCGAACGGCGTTGATGCCGTTCGGCAGAAGCGTCTGCAAAGTTTCGCTGTAACTTTCAAAGCCGCGGTCGTCTAAATCAATTGACCGGATTTCCGAATCTCGCGCCGCGCCGTAATACAGCCGTTTACCTTTCGCCGAATTAAAAACGCCCAAACCAATCGCGTCAATTCCTTCTTTCGACGAAATTATTCTGCCGCTTTCGACATCAATCTGATAAACCTCGCCGTTGATTTCTTTCCGCGTCGAACCGGCGACGGTCGCCGCGGAAAGGCTGTTCGTGTCGCAGTCGAACGTCAGACCGAGAACGCCGAGCGGATTCTCCGCCGTCGGATTTTTGCGCTTCGACAGTTCGATAAACTGCGTCATTTCCTGCGTTTGCCCGTCAACTTTATAAACCTTGTTCTGCTCGTCCGGTTTGTTTTCCAAAGTATCAATCCACGGCGCGGGCGCGGCGTAAACATTGCCGCCGGCATCGCGCTGAAGCGGCGCGAGACTGCCCGCCGACTTCCACGACGGATGCTGATATTTGCGCTCGCCTTCGACCAGAACCAAACCCTGCAAAAATCGGTCGGAAGTCGAAAGCGCAGTTTGATTGCCGAAATTCAGCCCGCGCACGAACGCCGGAATCTGCTGGCACGCGAGAACCGCGCCAACCGGCTTGAACGTCCGTTTGACGGCGGAGTTTTTATAAAAATAAACCGCCGCCGCGCCGAAGATCAGCAAACCGAATATGCCGAGAATCACAGCTTTCGAAAATACGGCGGACGCTTTCACAACCGGTGAAGTTTCTGTTTCTGCCGACTCCGGCATATTTGGTTTTTGACGCTTTTTTTTACTCATCAATGAACATTGAAATAATTCGGTTTCTCTCTGCGACCTCTGCGCCTCCGCGTGAGAAATTGTTTCA
>JAYVGL010000245.1:0-11338 GCA_043772175.1 Pyrinomonadaceae bacterium
GATGACATAACGGGTTCGGTTTTCTGTTTTGAAGATTGGTTGAAAACCCATTATGTCATCTGTTGTCAACAATTACATCCTTAACTTGGCGCGAATGGGTTTCGCCCCACGTCATCTCAAATGTTGAATGAAATCATTTGATTTCGGCGAAAAAATTTAGATTGTCGTATCGAGTTTTGAAAACAGCATAACTTATTCGGAATATCGCCGTCGAGAACGGAATATCGTCAAAACATTTGGAATGTTCCCGAAAAGTTTGGAATATCCTCGACAAAGGTTGGAATATCGTCAAAATGTGGCGAATGTCTTTGACGAAGGATGGAATATCGCTAAAATGTTGTGCATATCTTCGACGAAGGTTGGACTATCGTCAAAAACGTCTGGAATATCAATTTCACAGAAGAGAATATAATTGACGTTCCCGGTCGCTGTAGCAAAACTTCGAGAGGCTGGCTTTCGACAAATCGGCACACCTGATTAAAACTAAATCGAATTCGGAAAGGAGAGTAGAATGGCTTTTTTACAGAAAAACATTAACGATATGTATCGCCGCGTCATTGCGGCTTTGGATGCGGAGTTTGCGGATTTGCCCGCCGATTCGCTCGGTGCGGAGGCGGCGGTCGGTTTGCGGGCGGCGTTTGCGATGATCGAGCAGAAAAGCGGCGCGAAAACGAATCTGGACGGGACGGCGCAGGCGGGAACGGCGCAGCGCGGCGCGGCACGGCGCAATCTGTTCGATTTTTTGAAGACGCTGGCGGACACGGCGAACACGATGGCGCGGCGCAATCCGGGATTTAATCAGCGTTTTCCGTCGCCATCCGGCAAAAGCGATGCGGAATTATTGAGCGATGCCCGCGCCGTCGCGCCCGAAGCGGCGGCGAACCAGGCGGAGTTTATGCGTTACGGAGTGAAGAAAACGTATCTGCAATCGGGCGATGAGTTAATCAACGCGTTTGAAACATCGTTCGCCTCGACCGACGCGGCGTTAGCCTCACGCGGCGCGGCGGTCGGCAATAGAAAAGAAGCCGCCGAAGACGCGGACGAATTTTTCGACGATCTCAACCGCTACATCCGCAATCATTACAGCGATCAGCCGGAAAAACTCGCCGCCTGGAAAATCGCTTCCCGCATCGAACGCTCGCCGAAGAAAAAACCGGACGAGCCGAAACCTTAAATCATATAAACAGCAAAGAAAAGGCGGAGGTCGAAACGATTCGACCTCCGCCTTTCCCTTTTTAGGTATGCTCTAAAAGTAATGCTTTGAAATTCACCGTCCCGCAAGGACAAATTGTTAATAGCCACGCGATTTATCGCGTGGCTATTAACAGTTGCTCCGACGGAGCAAAAAATCTTTAAACTTTGAGTTCACTAACGGCTTTTCAATCAAAATCTAACCGAAAATGTTTCGCACTTTGTCCAGAAAAGATTCGTCCTGAAAGTCAACGTCTTCGATTTCGGCGAGTTGTTCCAATAATTTACGCTGTTCTTTGGTCAGCGTTTTCGGCGTAATCAAAGTTACGGCGACGAACAGATCGCCTTTGCCGCGTCCGTTGAGCGACGGCATCCCCTGAGACTTGACGCGAAAAACGGTTCCCGTCTGCGTTCCGGCGGGAATTTTCAAATTTTCTTCGCCGTCGAGTGTTTTGACTTTGATTTCCGTGCCGAGGGCGGCTTGCGCGAAGGTGATCGGGACGGCGGAATAGAGATTCGATTCCTGACGCTCAAAGGTTTCGTGTTCGGCGACGTGAATGACAACGTATAAATCGCCCGACGACGCGCCGCCCGTGCCGCCTTCGCCTTCGCGCACGATTTTCAGCCGCGAGCCGGTTTCGACACCGGCGGGAATCTTGATTTCAAGGTTTTTTTCCTTTTCGACTCTGCCTTCGCCGTAACACTTTTTACACGGCGTTTTAATGATTTGACCGCGCCCGATGCAGTTCGGACAGGTTCGCATCACGGCGAAAAAGCCCTGCTGATAGCGCGTCTGCCCGCTGCCCTGACAGTTCGGGCAGGTTTCGGGCTTCGTTCCCTTCTCCGCGCCCGAACCTTCGCACTCGCCGCATTTTTCCAGTCGCGGAATCCGCAGTTTCTGTTCTTTGCCGGTCGCCGCTTCTTCAAGCGTGATTTCCAGATCGTAGCGCAAATCCGCGCCGCGCTGTCCGGTCGAACGCTGTCCGCCGCCGCGCTGTCCGTTGCCGAAATCGAAGCCGAACATATCGAAGATGTCTTCGATATTAGAGAATCCCGCGCCGCCGAAACCGCTCGCGCCGCCCGCGCCCGCGCCGACTCCCTGATGCCCGAAACGGTCGTAAGCCGCTCGTTTCTGCGCGTCGGACAACACCGAATAGGCTTCCGCCGCTTCCTTGAATTTCTCTTCCGCCGTGTGATCGTCCGGGTTTTTATCCGGGTGATGCTGAATTGCCAGCTTGCGGTAAGCGGCTTTGATCTCCGTCTCGTTCGCCGTTTTCGAGACACTTAAAATTTCGTAATAGTCGCGTTTGCTCATAAAATAATTGATAATGGACAATTGACGACGGATGATTAAAATCATCCGGTTTATCAAACTTTCAATTATCCATTATCAATTATCAGTTATCAAATATGCTCTTAGTCATAGACAACTACGATTCATTCACTTATAACCTCGTGCAGTATCTCGGCGAACTCGGCGCGGCGATGGAAGTGCGGCGCAATGACGAAGTAACGCTCGACGAAATCGAAACGACGCTCAAACCGACGCGCATTTTAATCTCGCCCGGACCGGGAACGCCGGACGACGCGGGCGTTTCGCTGGCAGTGCTGGAAAGATTCGGCGGTCGCGTCCCGATTCTCGGCGTGTGTCTCGGACATCAGGCAATCGGACAAGTGTTCGGCGGCAAAGTCGTTCGCGCACCGTTTCCGGTTCACGGCAAACCCGTCGAAATCGCACACGACGGCAAAACTATTTTCAAGGACGTGGACGATAATTTCCAAGCCGGACGCTATCATTCGCTGATCGTTGAACGCGCCACACTGCCCGATTGTCTGAAAATTTCCGCCACGTCGCCCGACGGTTTGATTATGGCGATGCGCCACAAGACGCACAAAATCGAAGGCGTGCAGTTTCACCCGGAATCAATTTTGACGACCGCCGGTAAAAAACTCTTGCAAAACTTTCTCGAAATTTGAGATATTAGATGTAAGGATTCAGAATTAAAAATTCGGATTCAGGATTTAACAGATTTTCCGCTATTGATTTAACGCTCTTCCGTTCCCTGCTTGCCGCAAAAAAATTATGCTGAAACCGAAATCAAAATGGCTGCTCGACGCGCCGACTTCGGCGACGAATCCGAAATCGGACACGCCGCTTTACAAATATCTGGTGCGCCTCGTGCGCGGCGAAGATTTATCAATGGACGAAGCCTCGGACTTTTTTCGCGTTTTGACCGATGCTCAAACTTATCCGCAGCAAATCGCGGGCGCGTTAGCCGCTTTGACTGCCAAGGGCGAAACTTTCGCCGAACTCGCGGGAATGGCTCGCGTCCTGCGCGAAAACGCCGTTAAAATCAACACGCGCCACCAAAATTACATAGACACCGCCGGAACCGGTTCGAGTGCGGCGAAAACTTTCAACGTCTCGACCGCCGCCGCCTTCGTCATCGCCGGCGCGGGTTTGCCCGTTGCCAAACAGGTCAATCGCGCCGTCACCAGTCACACCGGAAGCGCGGAAGTTTTGGCAAAACTCGGTGTCAAAGTTTCCAACGATCCGGGCAGCGCACACGCCTGTCTCGACGGCGCGGGCATCGGCTTTATGTTCGCCCCGAAGTTTCATCCGACCTTAAAGCGCGTCGGCACGATTCGCAGCAACCTCGGCATCCGCAGTTGTTTTAATTTACTGGGCGTGCTGTCGAATCCCGCCAAGCCGCCGAAGCAAATCGTCGGCGTGTGGCATCAATCGCTCGTCGAAACGATGGCGCAGGCGTTGATGCTTTTGGGAACACAGAACGCTTGGGTCGTTTACGGCAAAGACGGTCTGGACGAAATTACTTTGATGGGCGAAACTTTGGTCGCGGAAATTTACGGCAACAAGGTCAGAAAGTTCGTCGTTACGCCGGAAGATTTCGGACTTCAGCGCGGCGACATCAGCCATCTGAAAGTCGAAACGCCCGAAGAAAGCGCAAAAATTATCGGCGAAGTTCTCGCCAGCAAACGCCGCGACGAAGCGCGTTCGCTCGTCATCTTGAACGCCGCCGCCGCCCTGCTCGTCGGCGGACTCGCCGACAACCCGATGCACGCCGCCCGCCTCGCCGAACAAAGCATTGACAGCCACTCGGCGCAGGTCAAACTGGAACGAATGATTCAAACGACGAACAAGAAATAATTTTTTAATGGTGAATGGTAAATAGTAAATGGTGAATGGTGAATTAAGGATTTCCTAATTCACCATTCACCATTTACCATTTACCATTATGCTTTCAAGGCTTTACGGCGCAGCGACAAATTTCCGCAATACGCTTTACGACAGAGGCGTTTTGAAATCCGTTTCGCTCGGCGTTCCGGTCATCAGCGTCGGCAACATCACCGTCGGCGGCACGGGCAAAACGCCGATGGTCGCGTTGATCGCCGAACAATTATCTGAAAAGGGCGAAAAAGTCTGCATCCTGACACGCGGTTACGGGCGCGAGAATCCGCAGCGCAGAGTTTTAGTTTCCGACGGGAAAAAGATTTTGACGGACGCGAAGCAGGCGGGCGACGAACCGTTTGAACTGGCGCGGAAATTATTGGGCAAAGCGATTGTCGTCGCCGATGCCGACCGCGCTGCGGCGGGAATTTGGGTGCGTGAAAATTTCGGTATCACGGCTTTTGTGCTGGACGATGCGTTTCAACATCGTCGGGTAAAACGCGACACGGACATCGTTTTAATTGACGCGACCAATCCTTTCGGCAACCGTAAAGCACTGCCGTTCGGAACACTGCGCGAACCGCTCGAAAATCTTCAACGCGCCGATTCGATTGTTATCACTCGCACCAATTTAGTCGAAAACATTGCGAATTTGGAATCTGAAATCAGACAATACAATCCGATTTGCCCGATTTATATTTCGGAGAATCGGATTTTAAATTTAACCGAGATAAAGAATTTTAACGCGAATTTTCCTTTGATCGCCGACCGCCGACCGCCGACCGCCGACCGCTGTTTTGCCTTCTGCGCTCTCGGCAATCCGAGTAATTTTTACGAGCAATTGCGGCAGGAAAACTTTAATTTAATTGCGACGCGAGACTTTCCCGATCACCACTTTTACACGCCGCAGGACATCGCCGAATTAACGGCGGAAGCGCGGCGGACGGGCGCGGACATTTTACTGACAACCGCTAAAGATGCCGTTAAACTCGCTGGTTTCGATTTTCAAATGATGTGCTTCATCGTGGAAATCGAGCTGATTTTCGACTCGGAATTTAGGGTTTAGGATTCAAGATTCAAGATTCAAGATTCAAACCTTAAATTCAGAATCTTGAATTTTGAATTTTGAATTTTATCTACTCCGTGCAGTCGTGCGCTTCGTTCCATTCGCAGACGAACAGATTCGGCGCGTATTCCTGCGTTTGCTTTCTGACGTTGCGCCAGATGACCGAACTGTTGTAATTTTCCTTTGTCCAGCCGAGCATTTGGCGATTGCGCCAGACGAATTCGTAGGCTTCTTTTTCGTCCGCGCCTTTCAAGTGCTGGGCTTCGTGCAACAGAATCGCCGCCCGTTCGGTGTCGTCCACCGTAAAAGTAAAGAATTCCGGGTAGATCGTCATTATCTCGAACGGGAAATTCGTCGCGGCGTAAGCGTTTTCAAATTTGGTCGAAGCGTTCAGCCAATTGTCATTGCCGCGATAATTGGTCAGACGTTTCAGAAGAAAAACTTCGCTCGCGTAGCCTTTTTCCTCCAGGACTTTGATTGCCGCCTGAATTTCCTGTTTTTCATTGTTTTTGAGCGGCGATGATGTGAAAATCATCGAGAGATAAAAACCCAAAACGGCTAAAAGACAAACTGCGACGCAGATAATCGCCCGTTTTAGAACGGTTAATAATAGAGATTTCTTTTTCTCGACACCTTTGGAATCAATAGTTTCGTTTAATTGATGATGACAGCGGACGCACTCGACGGCGTGCGAAAAATTTACGAGATGACAGTTCGGGCAATATTTCTTCATCGGATCGTGGAAGCGGTTCGGAGAAAACCTCTGCTTTATTCTATAATTTAAAACCGAACGAACGCGAATAGTTTTTCCGGCATCAAAATCCGAAGTTGCATAAAACAATCGTTAAAGTTTAAGATTCCCAATTAAGTTTTTATTAATCCAGGAGTAAAAAATGAAATATATCAGCTCCGCAATTTTTACAATTGCAATTTTAGCCGTTTCGAGTCTGGCGGTTTTCGCTCAGGAAAGCGAAACGCGAGTCGTTGATGAAGTCGTCGCGCAGGTTAATGACAGCGTGATTACGCTGTCGCAAGTCAAACGCGAAATGGACGAAGCGGTTGACACTTCGGTCAAGGAAGGCGGCAAAACGGCGGCGCAAGCCCGCACCGAAATCGAAGCTAAAAAAGGCGAACTGATCGCCGGTATCGTCAATGAAGAACTGCTGATGCAGAAAGGCAAAGAAGCGGGTTTCGACTCGGACGTGGATTCACAAATCAATCAGCGGTTTCTCGAAATTATGAAACAGCAGAACGTCAAAACGCTCGACGCGCTTTATAAAGCGATGGAAACGCAGGGCGTTAACCAGGAAAGCATCCGCGATTTGTGGCGCAGACAAATTACCAGAGAGATGGTTCTAAACCGTGAAGTTGATTCCAAAGTTTATTTGGGCTGGACGGCGAAGGAAATCAGAGCCTATTACGAAGCGAACAAAGCAAAATTCACCAGACCGGAAACCGTCGCCATCAGCGAAATTTTCCTGAATTACGCCGGACGCGACGAAGCCGCCGTCAAGGAAAAAGCCAAACAACTCATCCAGCAAGCCCGCAGCGGCGCGGATTTCGGCAAACTCGCCGAAGAAAATTCCGACCGTCCCGATGTCAAAACGACGAAGGGCAAAGCCGGAACGCTGAACATTAAAAATCTGGATAAAATCTTCGCCGAGTCATTGAAAGATATCAAAATTGGCGGCATCACCGAGCCGGTCGAGACCGCCGAAGGCATTGAGATATTCCGCGTTGACGACCGTTCAAAAGCCAGCGTCGAGTCGTTTTATGACGAAACCGAGGTGCGAAAAGCGATGACTTACGACAAACTGCCTGACGAACGCAAGAAGTTTATGATGAATCTGCGGCAGGATGCGTATATCAAAATCAGTGAAACATATCGTCCGCTGGTTTCGCCCCTTCTTTTTGCCGACGACCGCAAGGCGGAAGTCAAGAAAAACGAGAAATAAAATCTGAAAATGGAAAACGGAAAATGAAAAATGTTTAATCAACGACAAAACATTTTTCATTTTCCATTTTCCACCAAAAGTTATGCGCCTCGATTTATACCTCAAAGCCAGCCGTCTGATTTTGCGCCGCACGCTGGCGCAGCAGTTCTGCGATGCCAACAAAGTCAAAGTCAACGCCATCAAAGCCAAATCGTCGCGTGAAATCAAAGTCGGCGACGAAATCGAAATAAAAAAAGGCAGCCGGCTGACGCGCGTCAAAGTTCTACAGGTTCCCGATAAAAAACAGGTTGCCAAACACGAAGCGGCGAATTTATACGAAGTTTTATCGGAAGAGAAGACCGGCGAAGAGATGTTTGATTAAGCCGTTCGATTTAAATGACGAGTTTGGTAAAAGGCAGGTCGAGAGACTTGCCTTTTATTTTTCCAAACCCGGCAGACTTCCGCAGCGATATTTTAGTTGCCCATCGGCACATTCGTTTGTGTCATAATCAATAGCGACGGTGTGGAACATTTTATGCAAAGAAAAGTATTTTGGGTTTCTTTTTTGCTGCTCGGCTTCATTGCCGACGTAATTTTGCCGCTGATGTGGGGAATCATTGCGACGATTCCGCTGATGTTTTTGTGCTGGTGGATCGCGTATCGAAGCGATTGGTTTGAATAAAAACAAAAAACTATCGTTCGCTTTTCGGAGTCGCGGACGGCAGCAAAAACAATCCCAGCAAATAAAATATCACGGCAAAAAATTGAATATAACCGGTTCCGGCGGAAAATCTCGGCAAATCGAACAGCCAGGTGAAAGTCTCCTGCGCCGGATTTTCGATGATCGCCCGCCACCAACTCGAACTAGTCGGCGCGGCGAGATTGGCTAACACCAAATACTTCACGACGAACGCCAAACCGAACAAACCGCCGAGACTTTGCAGCAGTCGTTTGACATCGAATTCGGCGAACAAATTATTCCAGAGCGTCCAGAAAAAACAGAACGCCACGATCCAGAACGGCAAGCCGCGCTCCGGCAAAAGCGCGTTAAAAATTTGCGTCGAAGCCGCAAAAAGCGCAACCAAAACCATTACATTAGCCGTGTTTTTGAGCGTTGAAAAACTATCTGAAAACCAGCCGTCGAGTCGTAATAAATTGGCGCGAAAAAATAAAATCAGCAGAACACTGGCGAAAATCAGACAAATCAGCGCGGGTTTGAGAAACACGAAAGCGTTGTCGGCGGCGTTCAGCCGCAAGCCGCCGAGCAGCGCGACGGTTAAAAATAACAGAGGCAGGAAAATATAGTTAACCGTCAACCGTGAACTTTGATTCGGGCTAGTCTGAATCTCGGTTCGCTCGCGCCTCAGAACGGTTTTTTCATCGTCCGAAACTTCCAGCAATTCGCCATCAATCGCCGGCAACTCGTTCTCGTCAAACGGCGGACTTTTTACTTTTAATTCCGAGCTTTGAATTTCTGCCATAAGCTATTTTCGTTCGCGCAAAACCTTAAACGGATTGAAATCGCCTGCCGTTACTTTCAATCCTTCTTCAAATTCGTTTTTCAGTTCGACGGGCGTTTTCAACTGCAAATCGGCATCGTCGGATTTGTAGTTTTTATCCAAAGCAACAACCCGGCTGACTTGTTCCAAACCTCGTTTGAAAAGAGCGTCGTCGTTATAAACCTTGCCGAAGCCTTGCCGGTAAAGGCTGTAAGCGATGTAGAACTGCGTTTTCGCGTCGCGCTTTTCCGTGTCGGCGCGTTCAAAATTATCCCGTGCGGCGATGAAATTGTCGGCGCGAAAAGACTTCAAACCGTCATCGAATTTCGCTCGATCAACTTCATAAGTTCCGACAGCGACCTGCGTTTTCGTCGTTACATTCTCAATCGTCGTCTGCGCTTTAGCGGGCAACTCGTCAAGTGATTTCGGCTCGGCGACATACAGCCACGCGATAAAAACGGCGTAGAACGACCCGAGGAAAATGCCCAAAATTTGAATATATTTTTCGTTCACTGCTATAATCTTCCTGCCCTTCAAGAATACACTTTTCGGAATTGGTTTTTCTATCGGAAAGATCATCGAGAAATTTATTGATAAAACAATGCGGTCGCAAAATTCAGTTACGGAGACAACTTTATGAAAAAAATTTTAGCTTTAACAGTTTTGACTTTAGCTTCGGCAAGCGTCGGCTTGGCGCAGAAAACGGTGAAGCCGGCGGATTCCAAAATGCAGATGGAAATGAAGTCGGAGGCATCGCCGACCGAAACCGATAAAACGTCGAAGTTTGACGCGGACGGGAAAATCAAGCGCGGGGCGGCAATCGGGACGGCGAAAAAGGTTTCGCTCGCCAAAGCGATAAAAAACCCGAATAAATACGGCGGCAAAACGATTCTCGTCGAGGGCGTAATCGTTCGTTCGTGCAAAATGGAAGGCTGCTGGCTCGAACTCGCGCCGAAAAAGGATGCGGCGGCGGTTCGTATCAAAATGAAAGACCACGCTTTTTTCGTGCCGCTCGATGCCGCCGGATTGACCGCGAGAGTCGAGGGCGTGATGGCGGTCAAAACCTTGAGCAAAACTGAAGTCGAACATCTGATGAACGAAGACGGCGCGAAATTCGACAAAATCAACGCCGACGGCACGGTGACGGAAATCTCGTTTCTCGCCGACGGCGTGGAATTGACGAAAAATTAGAACATTCTCAATCACGGCGCAGATGACGAATCTGCGCTTTTGCTTTTTTCAAATACTAATATGAAAAACAGATTCGGCTCGACGCTCGCGCTTTCCATTCTGCTGATTTCGATTTTAGGATGCAGTTCTTACAATCCGTTCGCGGGTCGTTCGGAAACGCCGAAAAGCAACTCTAATGCGTCAAAGACCGCCGACAATTCGGTGATTGATTCGACCATCGAATCAACCGTCGGCGGCACGACGACCGGCGTTGCCGAATGCGATGAATTGCTTGGGATGATCGCCGAGTCGTCAAAAAATCAAAAAGACGATTATGTTTCCAAAGCGACACGCGAGTTTACCCTAAACAGAATCCGCGACAACGTGAAGAGAAGTCTCGAAGAAAACAAAGGCGACAAGATTGAAATGGCGAAAAACTGCGCCGATTTTAAAAAGCAGTTAACCAGGTTTAAAGCTAAAGAAGAGGACAAAACTGAACAATAATTTTGACTGCAAAAAGCTCAGAGTCCGAACCAAAGTTCTGATTCTGAACCGAAATCTTTTCCACCGCAAGCCAACTAATTTTCTTCTGACCTCATCTTTTACAGTGAATTAACAAAATCCTATCTAAAATAAAAACTTGAATAAAATGAGAATTAAATTCTTTCTCTCGCTGGTCTTGGTGTGTTCAATTTCAGTGCAGGCGCAGGTTCTTCAAAACGGGCGAAGCGCACTGCCGCAAATTTCCAACGCTGTCAAAAATCAAACGGCGGCGATCAACAATCTCCCGATCCGGCGCGTCAGCCTTTATTCCAACGGTGTCGCCTATATCGAACGGCGCGGCGTGGTGTCGGGCGACGCGGAAATCAATCTTTCGTTCAAACAGTCGCAGGTGGACGACGTTTTGAAATCAATGGTCGTGCTGGATTTGGGGCAGGGCAGAATCGGCGCGGTTTCCTATAATTCGTCCGCGCCGCCGTCGGCGAAAATGGCGGAAATCCCGTTTTCGGTCGAAGCCCAAACCGACGGCGCAAACGGCGGCATCGCCGGAGTTCTGGCGCAACTTCAAGGCGCGAAAGTTTCCGTCGCGGCAAACGGCGGCACGACAATCGGTTCGATTTTGACGGTCGAAAAACGCGATGTCGCGGGCGACAAAGATAAACCGGCGCGACAATCCCGATTTCTCGTGATCGCCAGTGAAAACGGCGAGATTTCCAGTTTCGATTTGGCGGAAGTGCGCTCGGTGAAATTACTTGAAAACGGCACGGTCAAAGATGTCAACGAATTT
>JAYVGL010000246.1:0-3056 GCA_043772175.1 Pyrinomonadaceae bacterium
GTTCGGTTCTTTTGCACGCGGTGAAGCGACGGAAACGAGCGATATTGATTTGCTCGTGCGGTTTTCAAAGCCGAAAGGTTTCGATTGGGTTGATGCGGCACTGGAAATCGAAGAGGCTTTGGGGAAAAAGGTTGATTTAGTTACCGAAAACGGTTTGAACCTACATATTAGAGAAAATGTTTTGAAAGATTTGCAAGTGATTTATGAATAACACGGACAACACGGTTTTTCTTAAAGACATTTTGATCTGCATTGCCAAAATTGAAAGATATTTGCAAGGCTTAAATTTTGAAAAGTTTCAAAACGACGAACTGATTACTGATGGTCAGAAATGTCGAGATTATCGGCGAAGCGTCGAACAATTTAACACGCGATTTTCGCTCGAAAACGTCAAACATCGAATGGCGAAAAATTATCAACACGCGAAACCGAATTATTCACGGCTACGCGACGGTTGACTTGGAAATTATCTGGAATATTACGCAAAATGATTTGCCGAAATTGGAAACGGAAATTGAGAAGACTTTGGAGAATTTAGCGTGATTACCTGCTTTTTGAAATACGAAGTTGACGCGGACAAAATCGCCGATTTTGAGGTTTACGCGAAAATGTGGATTCCGTTGGTCGAAAAATTTGGCGGGAAACATCACGGCTATTTTCTGCCGTCCGAGGGCGCAAGCGACGTGGCTTACGCGCTGTTTAGTTTTCCGAATTTTGCCGCTTACGAAGAATATCGCCGCCAAGCCGCGACCGACGCGGAATGTCAAAAAGCGATGAACTTTTATCACGAAACGAAGTGTTTCAGGCGTTACGAACGCTCGTTTATGCGTCCGGTTTTCGAGTGAATTCAGGCGAGCTGATCTGTCCGAATGTGGTTGAGCGAAACAGATATTAGTTGTCGGCGGCTGCCCGAAAAACTCAACGGGCGTTTAAAGTTTTTTATTTGATCTTTGAAAATTTCATTTTCTAACTTGACAAAAAAATAAAGATTCGTTTAATTTATCAATGTGTGAAAGGGGAGTAGATAGCCTTTGAGGTTGGTGAATCGTCAATACAGTTGCCGGAAAAGGCGGCTCGGTTCATCGAAATAAAATATCAAGACCTTTCGCAGATTTTGTCATAATTTGACGGAATTTTGCGAAGGGTCTTTCTTTTTGCACGTCTGACAAAAAATTATGAAACGAGAAAAACTATTGTTGATGGTTATTTTGTGTGCGGCGTTTTCCGTAAATGCTTTGGCGCAAGCGAGATACGAAACCGACTTTCAGCTTTGGAACGACACGCAGTTTATCGTTCCGCTGACGAAAAAGAAGGATTGGAATTTCGTTTTGTGGACGTTCGGACGGTTTGGAAATAACGTCCGAGCGACGACCGATGCGCGAATCGGCGGACTGATTACGAAGAAAATTAACAAGTTCGTAACGGTCGGCGGCGGGTATCTTTACCGATATTCAAATCCGACTTTTCAGCGGAAACGCTACGAAAGCCGCTACTTGGGATTGACGACTTCTACCGTTCCTTTGGATAAAAAATGGACGCTCGTTAATCGCAATTTGTATCAATACGAAAACCGTTACTCGCGCCCGAACGCGACGGTTGTCCGCAATCGTCTGTGGCTCAAACGCGAGATTACGGTGGCGAAAAAGAAAATCGAACCGTTTGTTTCGTTTGAAACATTTTACGATTTTCGTCTGAAAGATTTCGCCAGATTTCGCACACAGGCGGGCGCGTCGCATAAATTCAACAGTAATTTTTCGGCGGATTTTTATTATGTCAGGCAAAACGAGACGGGCAATCGAACCCGCCCCGGAACATTAAACGGCATCGGAACGAGCTTCCGTGTCAATCTTTAACACAAAAAAAGGAGTTAGAAAATGAAAGTTTACAGACAAATGAAAAATATTGCATTGGGATTTTTGATAATCGGCGTTTTGGCGACTGCAGGTTTCGGACAGCAGATAATCGGCAAAGCTAAAACGACGAATTTTAATATCACCGAAGAAATGGTGATTAACGCGCAAAAAGCGTGGGCGGAATCGCTTTTGAAAATCAGCAAGACGCACACGGACGGCGGCGATTACAAAAAAGTTGCGTCCGAAGAGATTGATAAAGGTTACAATTATGCGAACGGCATCGTGCTTTTCAAACCGACTTTGACGACCGGCGAACAGACTTTCCGAATGGACAAAGAAGGCGCGTTATCATATTTTATCAGCGGAAATCCGAAATACAAAGACGATACGGGCTTTGCGCTGAAAGGTTGGGTCAAATACGGCATCGTCAATAAAGGAATTATTTTGAACGGCAGCACGGCAATTTCGATGGGCAATATTATTTTAACCGATAAAAAAGGAAATGAAGTCGTTGTTGACAAAACTTGGGGATTTAAGATGAACGAACTCGGTGAATTGAAAATCATTCTTCATCATTCGTCTTTGCCTTATAAACCTGCGAAATAATTAGGCAAAAGAAAGAAAATTTTGCCCGCGAAACACGCAGAAGACGCGAAAAAAGATTTCACAAAACTTTTCGTGTGTCTTGCGTGTTTCGCAGGCAAATATATTGAAGAAAAATATGGTAAATAAAATTCAACCCGAAAATCAGCCCGTGCCAAAAGGACATTATTCGCCCGCCGTCGAATTTAAAGGCTTGATTTTTGTATCGGGGCAATTACCGATGAATTACCAGACGGGCGAGGTTGAAACAGGTAATATTGAAAAACAGACGGAGCTTGCTTTGCGGAATGTTGAAGCAATTTTGTTAGAAGCAAACAGCGACTTGAATCACGTTTTGCAGATGACGATTTATATTTCCGAAATGGACGATTGGAGCGCAGTCAACGAAGTTTATCGGCGGATTTTGGGCGAACATAAACCGGCGCGGGCGATTGTGCCGGTAAAGGATTTGCACTTCGGGACGAAGATTGAAATTCAGGCGATTGCGGCGGTGAAGGGATAGAAAATGAATCTTAAAATCTTTCAAGTGGACGCTTTTACAAAGAAGATTTTCGGCGGAAATCCGGCGGCGATCTGCCCGCTTGACGAATGGATTGATGC
>JAYVGL010000247.1:0-4331 GCA_043772175.1 Pyrinomonadaceae bacterium
AACCGCCGGTTTCGTCCTGCACGTCGCGGATTCTCTGCAAGTGTTTGACGCGGTGCGAAACATTGTCGCCGATGCCGAACATCATCGTCGCCGTTGAACGCAGCCCGACTTTGTGAACCGCCCGCATCACGTCGAGCCATTCCTGCGTATTGCATTTCGTCGAAACCCTCCGGCGAACTTCGTCGTCGAGAATCTCGCCGCCGCCGCCGGGCATCGAATAAAGTCCGGCAGCTTTTAAGCGGCGCATAATCGTTTCGTAGTCCAATTTTGAAATCAGCGAAATGTTGTGAATCTCCGGCGGCGAAAAGCAGTGCAGTTGAAATTTCGGATATTTCCTGTGCAAAGTCGAGAGCAAATTTTCATACCATTCGATATTAAAATCGGGATGCAGTCCGCCCTGCATTAAAACGCCCGTGCCGCCGAGTTCAATCGTTTCGTCAATTCGTTTTTCGATTTCTTCGATGGAGTGAACGTAAGTTTCCGGCTTTCCCGGACGACGGTAAAACGCGCAGAACGTGCAGACGACGTTGCAGACGTTCGTGTAATTGATGTTGCGGTCAATGATGTAGGTGACGATTTCGGACGGATTTTTCCGCATCCGAATTTCGTGCGCCGCCGCGCCGATTGCCGCTATGTCGTAGCTTTCAAGCAGCGCGGTGCAGTCTTCGAAAGTCATTCTGCCGCCGTCCAAAACTTTATCTAAAATCGGTTGAATATCGCTCATAAGCCTGTAGGATTACTCTAACACGAATGCGTTTCGCCAATCGAACTTGCAATCTGCCAACGAAATCCTAATTAAAACGATAATTTCACACCGTTTTAATTTCCTGAAGATAATCTAATCAAAGTTTGTGCCAAAAATTTTGATCCTTTTGGCATTTGAAATTCGCGTTTATAAGTGTCGGAGAAATTTTTACGGAGGAAGAGAAAATGCGTCAACAGGAAGAAGCATACGGCAGCGACATATTTTTGCTGCTTTTCGTCAGCGTCGTGGTTTGGCTGCTGGTTTTTCAATCGGGCTTGTTCAACTAATCCAAAAATCGCAGCGGTTTCCGATTCTCGATCAGAGCGTGTTTGTGCGCCAAATCAAAGTAAAGCGACAAACCTTTCCGCATCGAATCGTCAATCGTGTAACAGATATTTTCGGACAAATAACCTTTAAAGTCTTCGCGTTCGAGCGGGATTTCCGTTTGATAATTCGAGATGATCTCGTCCAGATGATTTAAGCCTTCATCACGAACGGCTTGAAAATCAATCGTCTTCGCCGTGGCGGATCGTTCTGCGTTCGCCATCCACATCGCAAAGACAAAACCGAATCCGGTGAAGCTTTTCCACGTTGCCGCTAAGTCGAATTTGCGATATTTCGTTTCGTCAACCGTCAACGCCGGATCGCCGATGAGTAAAGCGCAGTCGGCATCGGCTAACATTTCTTCGATGTTCGGTTTGGCTTCTCTGTAAATCGGTATTTGGTCTAAAAATTCGGCGAAAATGATTTTCGTCAGTGCGACTGAAGTTCTCGATGAAACGTCGAGGGCGACGATTTCGACATCAGATAAATTCTCTCCTTTCGTAACTAAACAAACGCTTCTGACCTTTTCCTTCGCGCCGACGCAAACTTCCGGCACGAGCAGAACGTCCTCGATTCTCTGATACTGAATCACCGGCACGAGCGCGGCATCAACCCGTTTTTCGGCGAGCATCTGCGCCGAACGCGACGGCGCATTATCTAAAATCAATTCATACTTTCCGCGCTGCGAGCCGTATAAAAAACTCCAAATAAGCGGCGCGGTGTTTGAATAACTCGAGGCGGAAATGCGCGGTGTCAGCATAATTTAAGCGTCCAAAACGTCAGCGTAATCGTCGTGTTTCTCGAATTCCGCTTTCGCAAACGGACACAGCGGAATGATTTTCAAGTTATTTTCCCGCGCAAACTTCACGCCTTCCGCGACCAAATCTTTCCCGACACCTTTGCCTTTTAGCGATGCGTCAACTTCCGTGTGGTCAATGATAATTTTGTCCGCGCCCGCTTTTGAATAAGTCATCAACGCGATTTCCCGACCGTCATTTTCCACGTAGAATTTGCCTTTCGTCTCCGTTTCGCTTCTTTTTATTTCCACAATCTTTTCACTTTTCCCTGTTTTGCAATTGAACTTCTTTTAAATTTAACTGTATTTCCCGACCGAAAACAAGAGATCGAAATTGATAGATCGGAAACGCTTTCGTTTATCGAATAATTACGGCAAAATCAAAATCAAGTGAACTTTTTCACGTTTCGCGCATCTCAAGATTTAATGAACAATCTCCGCGCCGACATTTACATAATTTTGCTGTTATTAATAATTGCGGCGAGCGTCGCGGCTTTATTACACGGCGATGTCGCCGTGATTTTCGGTTTGACCGTCGGCTATTTGAGTTACGAAATCGCGGTCAGTCTGCTGTTTTTTGTCCTGACGGCTTTCGGCATTCGCCGACTTCGACGCGAAAAAAATTCGATTCGAACGGACGTTTTTTTGGAGCAAAAACCGTCCGTCTCGATTATCATCGCCGCTTTTAACGAATCAGCCGGTATCTGCGACACGCTGCAAAGCCTGTTCGCCCAACAGTTTATTAAACAGCAGATTATCATTGCGAGCGACGGTTCGGACGACGGAATGAACGAACTGCTCATCAAAAACTTCGACTTGCGAAACGATTCGGAAAACAGCAATCTCTGGACGAACGATTTCAAATTACATTCAAACGAACCGATCAAACTCGAACTTTTAACGCTGCCGCGAGCGGGCAAAGGCGCGGCTTTAAACGCCGGACTCGCCCGCGCCGCCGCCGAAATCGCCGTTACACTGGATGCCGACACGCGGCTTGAAACGGACGCGATTTATGAACTCGCCAAAGCCTTTGAAAATGAAAAAGTCGTCGCCGCCGGCGGCTTTATCTACGTTCGCAACGCGGCGAGCGGTTCGTGGATCGTCCGCTATCAATACGTCGAATTCCTCCGTAACTTTCTGTGGCGCATCGGTTTGACGAATTTCAACATCTGTTTGCAGGTGTCGGGCGCATTCGGCGCGTTTCGCACAAAAGTTCTGCGTGAAATCGGCGCGTTCGACGAAAACAGCCTCGCCGAAGACTACGAAATTATTTACCGCGTTCACGAATTTATGCGAAAAACCGGACGCGAATATGAAATTGCGATTGCGACGAGAGCGGTCGCCTACACCGATTCGCCGCCGACCGCGATGGCTTTCGTGCGCCAGCGAACGCGCTGGTTTACGGGCTTTCTGCAAACTCTGTTCGCTTATCGCCGAATGATTTTCGCGCCGCGCTTCGGCAAAATCGGCTGGCTGATACTGCCGATCAAAACCGTTGACGCGATACTGCCGATTTGGGGTTTCGCGTCGCTCGTCATTCTGCTCGTCGTCGTCGCTTTCGGACGCGGCAGTCTGCCGTTGTGGGCGGCGACGCTGTTCTTATCGAAATATCTTTTCGACGCGATTTTGATTTCCGTGATTCTGCGCTGGCATCGCAAACTTTTTCCGACGCGCCGACTCGAATTGTCCGTCGGACAAATGGTTTTCTGCGTCCTGACCGAAGGCTTGTTCTTCAACCAATTCCGCCAAATCGCCGTTTTGAATGCTTACCGGCGAAGCGTCCGGCGCGTCAAAAAAGACGAACAAAATCGCTGGCTGACGAACCGCGAGCAAATGTCTCTGCCGTCAACCGTCGGATTCGCAAGCGAAGCCGAAAAAGAATAAGCAGCGCACTGAAAAAGCCGAACAAATTAAGTTTCGATCACAAAACGCTTTGACTTTTTCTCTGCAAAGCGAGAAAATACACAAACTTTTCGTTCAGAACATAAAATTTCTAATTTAGCCGGTAAACGCTGAAATTAACTGCGTTTTCAGGTTAAGCGACCGTCAGAATTCGCCGAATCGGAAAACGGTTTTGCGTCGGTTTCCCGATGTATCTGAACGAAAATCAAAAATCTGTCATTCAAAATTTTAGGAGGATTGAGTTGTGTTAAATAAAACAATTTACGCTGTGTTTTTTCTACTCGTGTTTTCAATGCAGTTCGCCGTCGCCGCGCCGCCGTCCGCGCCGGTTGATTTGGCGGGCGATTTATACGGTGCGCCGTATCGGATTCGCGTTCCCGCCAACTGGAACGGGACTTTGCTGGTTTACGCGCACGGCTACCGCGACCGCGCCGACCATCCGGGCGAAGTTGACAATCGCGCCGCCGACATCGCGCCGAGCGCGGCTCTCGAACCCGTCCTTCTCGCCCAAGGCTACGCGCTCGCCGGTTCCGCTTATCGAAACAACGGCTGGGCGGTCGAAGA
>JAYVGL010000248.1:0-3110 GCA_043772175.1 Pyrinomonadaceae bacterium
CGATTGCTGAATGAGTGGGAAAATTAGAATGCCTTTTTCGTGTGGCAGAAGCGCGACGGCTTCGATGTTTTTGAGATAAATTTCGTAAGTTTCGTGCGGAATATAAATGTTGCCGCGAGCGATTTTTATGTTTGGCTTAGACATATTCGCTGATAATTTTACGCAGGCGTTCGATCACTTTGTCGGCGGCGGATTTTACTTTCGGGCGGAGTTCTAAACCATAATCGAGGCTTTCGGCTTCGATTAGAAAAACCGAAACATCTTTCGGAAAATCATCCTTGAAAATTTTGCGTCCCGAAAAAAGCGCGTCGTCCCAACGAAAATCGTGAAGCGAATAGCTGACTTCGCGTTCACGTTCCAATTCTTTGCCCGGAACTTCGTAGATCGCCCCGGCTTCGCTTCCGGTCTGTCCGGCATCAATGATAATCAGCCGCGATGCGCCGCGAGCCTGAAACATCACTTCAATTCCGCCTGTTCCCGCGTCGAAAATTTTGACATTTTCTTTCGGTTGTTCGTGCAAAAAATTTTGTAATTGTTGCGCGACATAAACTCCTGCGCCGTCGTCAGTTCGATTCGAGTTTCCGCAACCAATAATTGTCAGCATCTTTTTCAATTACGAATTACGAATTTCAAATTACGAATTTAGTCAGAGACGATTCGTAATTCGTAATTTGAAATTCGTAATTGATTTAAATCCGCCACAGACGGCAATACCAATCGGGTTCGACCGGCACGGCGAGTTCGGGCAAATCGCACCATTTGCGATGGACGAGATAATACATACATTCGAGACAGCGCATCTGGTCGGGTCCGTATGGTTTGTCGGCAAAGCCCGAAACGACGAGTTTCGCCTCTAAATTATTAGACGGCAATTGGCGCAGTTCAGCCAACAATTCACCGAATTCGACGTGAGTTTCGGGGAAAGGTTCGAGCTGTGTTTCCAGTCCGTCCGCCAGCATTTCGCCAATTTCGGCGCGGAGTTTGTCTTCTTCGTCGGTGTGCATTCGCGTTCCTCTAACCGTTTTAACTACATAAGCATACGCTGAATAAAATTCAAACACTAATGTTTACTTAACCCCATTCCCGATTAGAAAAAAGGTAAGAATTTAATACGGATGCACACCGATTGAAGAAGATTGTCACGGATATTTTGGACTGTTTAGACAGTGAATCAATTCATTTCAACAAATAATCTGTCTTTATCCGATTTTATCCGTGTGCATCTGTGGCAAAAGATTTCCAATCAAGACTCAGGTTTACTTATAAGGCTGAAAAAGCCCCGGAAACATTAAATTTCCTGCGGCTTTTGCCGAATAATAAGCGATTATCCGATGCGGAAGCGTGATAATTCTTTGCCCGTTTTGCCGTCGTGCGCGTGGACGGTGCAAACCAGACACGAATCGAACGAACGGGCGACGTGACCGACTTCGACCGGATCGGTCGGGTCGGCAATCGGACTGCCGACGAGTGCCGCTTCAATCGGACCTAAATTATTATCGCCGTCACGCGGTCCGACGTTCCACGTCGTCGGCGCGATGATCTGATAATTTTTGATTTTGCCGCCTTCGACCTCGATCCAATGACACAACGCGCCGCGAATCGCTTCGGTTGCGCCCCAGCCTTTGCCGTCTTTTTCCGTCGGTTTCGCATACCACGAATCGTTCAACTTAAACTCGCGCAGACAATGTTCCGCTTGCCGATAAAGTTTAATCGTTTCGTGCATTCGGGCAATTTGACGCAGATGCAGACTCGGTCCGCCCATCGTTTTATACATATCGAGAATGAACGGGTCGTAATGCTGCCATTCTTCGCCCTGATGTCCGCCCGCGACAAGCTGCCGCGCAAACGGTCCGGCTTCGAGCCGCCCGTAATCAATATCTTTGACGGCGGTCGCCCACGAATACTTATCGTTAAAATCAATGTTGTTATTATTAACGGCGACGGTGCGGCGGTCGAACGGATGCTGATCGGTTTTCGCTTCGTCATACCAGGCGTGCGTGATATTTTCGCGGCAGCGATCCTGCGACATCGTTAAATGCGTGTCGCTCGCGCTGTCGTAAATGCCGCTTTTCATAATCAGCGATTCGTTGCGATTTTCAATCGTCGGCTTATTGTATTTGTCTTCGTGCGGCAGATAACCCCACGAAATATATTTGCCGACACCGCCGCCGTATTTATCAAGCCCGACATCCAAGCCCATCTTCCAATAAAAACCCAAATCCGAATTGGCGTGTGCCGGACTTTCGTCGAGCCACGTCATAAAATCATCGTAACTCTTTATTTCCTCGTATCTTTCGAGCGAACAGCCGAGCCACATTGATTCAAGCCAATCTCTTCGGAAGTATTCCAAAATTGACCAGGCGCGGGTAACATCGGTCAAAGTCGGAGCGCACATTACGCCGCCCGGAACCATATAACTCGAATGTGGCCACTGTCCGCCAAGCATCGCGTAAATTTCGACGGGTTTGCCCGAAATCGTCACGCCGCGCTCATAGGAAGTTCCCGTGAACGGCGCGAATCGTTTGCAAGCCTCTTCGTAATACTGACTGCCGCGATATTTTTTATTGGTCATATCAATCGCGTAAAGCCCGTAGAAATAGCGCGGCTGACTTTGCAGACTTTCGGTGATTTGTCCCAAATTTCTGGCTAAAATCGCGTTGCGCGGAACTTCCGCCTGCCACGCCGTATCCAACGCCCAAGCCGCGCACGTTAAATGCGACGCGCCGCAGATTCCGCAAGCTCGCGGCGTAACGACCAATCCGGCTTGCGGGTCTTTGTCGCGCAAAATAATCTCAAAACCGCGAAAAAGCTCGGCTTGCGTCCAGGCGTTCGTCACCACGCCGTCCGTAATGTCAACGCGGACATCCAAGTCGCCTTCAACCCGTCCGACCGGGGAAATATCTAATGTTTGAACTGCCATAATTTTCTCTCCTAATGTCAGAACCACCTGCGGTAGCGGATGGGTTTTCGCTGATTCATTCGCAATTTTCGGTAAAATTTACCCGCCCGCTACCGCAGGCGGTTCTGACTTAAACGACAAAAATGTCCTGTTCCGCCCACGCCGGAGCCGCGTTTTTCGCCGCCGCCGTCATTGCCATATACCCTTGTTT
>JAYVGL010000249.1:0-2780 GCA_043772175.1 Pyrinomonadaceae bacterium
ATTGTGCGCGGCGAAGCCGACGTGATTTTGGGCAAAGAAAAACGCCGCGAGACGGAATACCGTGAATCTTTTTCGATTGTCCAATCGGAAGCCGAGCGAATGACGCGCATCATCGAAGATTTGTTCACGCTGGCGCGGGTTGATGCCGGACAACAGCCTTTGCAAAAAGACGTGGTTTACCTGGACGAAATTTTAGGCGAAGCGGTTAAATCATTCCGCACGGTGGCAAACAAGCAAAATATCAGGCTCGAATACAAAACGCCGGAAGAGATGAAATTTTCCGGCGACGCGCAGATGTTGCGGAGGATTTTTTCAAACTTGATTGACAACGCTCTCAAACACGCCGAATCGCTCGTTAAAATCACAGCCGAACGCCGCGACAATTTTTACGAAATAAACGTCTCCGACGACGGCTCGGGAATTCCGGCGAACGCGCAGCCGCACATTTTCGAGCGTTTCTATCGAGCAAAAAAAGCGCGTTTACGCGAAGAAGAAAATATCTCGACCGGAAGCGGCGCGGGATTGGGACTGGCGATTTCCAAATTCATCGCCGAAGCCCACGAAGGGACGCTCGCGCTTATCAAATCCGATGCGACCGGCTCGATTTTCTCCATTCAATTTCCCGCCGAGAAATAATTTCAAGGAGTAAAAATTTATGCAAACAATCAACGAGCAAAACCCGAAGCCGAAATAAAAGGAGTAGTTTATGAACACGAATACAATAAAAAACAACAAAGGCTAATGGTTCGTCAAAATTGGGACGCGGTGCGGGCGAAAATCAAAGCGAAAGGCGGCAAAAAGGAAGCCGCGACTTTTGAAAAGCTGGTCGTTAAAACCGACGCGGCGCGGGCTTCGGCGGACTACGCCAAACTCGCCACGCCGATTTTGGACGAGGCGGATAATCTGGAAAGGGTTTTCGAGGAATTGGAGAAGTAACAAATGCCGCAAACCAATCATTTAGAAAAACATTTTACCGCCGGAGAAGTCGTCCGCGATGTGGTGATCGGAATGAGCGACGGTTTGACCGTTCCTTTCGCGCTCGCCGCCGGATTGTCCGGCGCGGTGAGTTCGACAAGTATTATCGTCACGGCTGGCTTGGCGGAAGTCGTCGCCGGTTCGATTGCGATGGGGTTAGGCGGTTATCTCGCCCCGTTCCGATGCCGAACATTACGTGAGCGAGCGTCGGCGGGAAAAATCTGAGATCATTGAAAAGTCAGCTGCCGAGCGACTGGAGGTAACGGAGATTTTCGAGTCTTACGGCATCGCGCCTGAAGAAAGCGCGCCCGTTGTCAAAGCTCTGGAGCGACGACCCGAAGCGTGGGTGGATTTTATGATGCGCTTTGAACTCGGACTCGAAAAGCCCGACCCGCGCCGCGCTTTGACGAGCGCGCTGACGATTGCCGGAGCGTATATCGCGGGCGGCTTGATTCCGCTCGCGCCGTATATTTTTTAGAGTAACCTTATATTTCAGAAAATGGAGATAAGTAATGGATAAGATGCCGGGCTTAAAACTTTGCGGGCGACGAATGTGCGTCCTGATGCTGATCGCTTTGAACATCGGCTGCGGAACCGCGCCGAAGCCGGATGACCCGAAACTACAAGATGCGAAAAGGGTCTGGCAAACTATCCCGATTTATCCGGGAATGACGGAAGCAACAGAAAATACTATTCAGGCAGACTCACCGCTCGTCTTTACCAAAACATACAAATCGGACGCGAATTACGCCGATGTCGAAACATTTTATACGAAAGAGTTGGCGGGTTGGCGACTACTTGAAAGAGGCGAGATAAAAGATCGCGGGCGCATTCGGGGCGAGCAGTTACAAAGATTTACCAAAGATAATTACCGCTTGCTGATACAATTTGCCGGCGAACGGCGAACGGAATTAGGCTGGGACTACGCCATTGAGTTATCTCCCTCAAACTACTGGAAAGACAAGGTGGATTAACCCAAAGAAACTGGAAAAACGCATTATTTGTCTGACTATTGTTGCAATCATTGGTTGAAAAAGAGGTAGCGATATGAATTTGGTCTCTCAATTATGGAGTCCCGGGATGCTCGGCGAAATGTTTCGTCTCGGACTTCCGTTTGCCGAAAAAGTTTTGCGCCCGATTCTGGTTTACGGCTTTCTCGTCATTGCTCTGCGGATTTTCGGCAAGCGCGAACTCGCACAGCTCAATCCGGCAAATATTTTCGACATCGGATTTTTGCCGTCGGTCGAAGCCGTTTCTGACAAAATGATTGTGCTGGCGGACAAAGGTTTCAAGCGGCGCACAGAGCAACCGGAAAAACCTGAAGATTTGTGCGCGCGGTCAGTGGAACGACCGCAAGCTGATCGAAACTGTTTTCTCGTTGTTGTCGCAAGTCTGCCAACTTAAACATCTGCGGCAAAGAGTTTGGGACTATTTCGAGATGCGGCTCGCCTTTACAGTCACGCTTTTCAATCTGCTCCGGCAGTGAAACGGTTTGAATTTTGATGACAATGGAGTTTCGCATCTGTCGCTAGCTGAATTCAGTCTATGATTTCACCAGCACCAATGGTTAATTAAAGGCAGTGATGACAGAACGATCATTGAAACCATGCCCAAAACAACGGAAGTGCGGCGCAGGCGATTGACAAAAATTTGATTAGACGACATTTGATTCTCCCGTAAATTTTATATCAAACAAGATACTAAGTTAGGACTTTCGCTTTTTGAAAAAATATGGAATAACAGAAGTTCAAATGATAACTAAAAATCAGTACATTGAATATCTGTTAAATACGCCAATCAATTAC
>JAYVGL010000250.1:0-6835 GCA_043772175.1 Pyrinomonadaceae bacterium
CGGCTGATAATAATCGTAATAGGAAACGAAATACTCGACGGCGTTGTCGGGGAAAAATGTTTTGAATTCCTGATAAAGCTGCGCCGCGAGCGTTTTATTGTGCGCCAAAACTAACGCCGGACGCTGTGTTCGTTCGATGATATTGGCAACGGTGAAAGTTTTTCCGCTGCCCGTAATCCCTAATAAAACCTGGTCTCTCGCGTTATTATTTAATTCGCCGACGATTTGCTCGATGGCAGCCGGCTGGTCGCCTTTCGGCGTGTTTTCAGAAACGAGACGGAATTGCATAGATAAATTTTACCGCGAAAACAGCCAAAATGCACGGCTCACAATTTACAATTCGGACATTGATTCGACCGGAAATTTTCGCCCGGCGATTTTTTGCGGGCGGCACAGCCAAAAAGCCGATGAACGAAGCGAACCTTCGGACATCGGCGGTCAAATGAATTTTAGAATGTCGGGTTATTTTCTATCCAACGGATTATTTTTTTGGTAAGACTCTTTAATCATCCGATAATTATCGTAAAGGTAATCGGTTCGGGCGGCATAAATACTCGCCAAAACGCTCCGGTCAGTCGGGCGAAACGCGCGCAGCATCACTTTGCGATGCCGGATAATTCCCTTCGCGTCAACGATGACAATCGCTCGCGTGAACTGCACGGGCATCAGCCAGTGTTCGCTGTAAAGGCTGGTAACTTTCCGATCAACGTCCAGTAATAACGGCAGCGGCAGCTTGTATCGTTGGGAAAAATACAGATTATCGTCCATCTTTCCCGCCGAAATACCGACAACCGAGGCTTTGCTGGCGACGTAATCCACCCAATTGTCTCGAACCGAACACAATTGCCGACGACAAACGAGCGTTTCACTTTTCGGGTAAAAAAGCAGTGCCGTGACATTTCCCAAATGGTCGGACAATTGCCATTTTTCTCCCTGTTCCGTGCAGAGAACGAAATCAGGTGCTTTATCGCCGACTTTGATTGTCGAAGATTCGCCGAAATCATCCAGAAAGCTACTCATAAAGAAAGTATATTTTCAGGCGATTACATACCCGATTTCTTCGATGGTTTTGTCAATTTCTTCCTGAAACTCAATCGGCAAATCCCCTTTTTCCAGTAAACCGTAAAGCCCTTCGAGTGCCTTCGGGTCTTTGGTAACTTTGATGGTATGCAGAATTGCCTTTCGCACGTTCACATCACGATGATTTTCGAGCGCGTTAAAAATCTTTTCGGTTTCGCCCGCTTTGATGAGCAAAGCCATCAGCGTAAAGGCTTCGTAAGCGTATTTGCGATCCTGATGAACCAGCCGGTCAAACGACATATCCACGAATCCGCTTTCAATTGCCGCCCGCGCCGCCGCCACCATTCTGCCTTCCTCCGCATCCAACTCGGCGAGCCGCGTCCAAGCATCGGCGCGGTCGAAAGTAAGTTTGGTCAAGCCGCGTGCCGCCGCCGCCCGCACTTCGCGCGTCGGGTCGGCGCACGCCAGCAAAATCGGTTCAAAAACCGATTCGTGATCGAATTCGCACAAAACCGTCACGGCTTTCGAGCGCAGGTTCGCCAGCAAATCATAAAGCGCAACCTGCGAGAGAGCCTCGACCGAATTGCGCGTTTTGAAAGCCGCCAGAATTCGCACGGCGAGTTCGCGCACTTCGCTGTCCTCTTCTAATTCGTCGAGCGTCTGCTCGATTGCGTCCATCAGCGCGTCGTCGTTGGAAATCGGCAGATCGTCGAACGGACGCGCCGGTTCCAATCGCCGCACCGCCATAATCGGCAGATAATTTCTCGAATCGTTCGGCAGAGCGGAAATCGGTTGCGGATCCGCGCCCGTTTGGTGTTCTTTGACGTTTTCCGTAATTTCCTGTAAATTTTCGCTGATTTTCGCTAGCTCGGCAGCATTTCTCGCGTTCCTGTCGAACTTTTTCTTCTTGGTCGGCTGCGCTTCTTTTTTGCCGACGAGTTTTTGATTTTTTCGCAGCCACTCCATTTCCTTTTCCGCGTCGAGCGAGTCTCTATCGTAAACACCTTCGGCTTCAGCCGCTTTGACTTGTGCGGCGGTTTCTTCGTTCTGCTTTCTGGATTTTACCGACCACGCGACCGCGCCCGCCAAACCAATCCCCAGTGCCGCAAGCAGCACATACCACCAAGTGTAATCCTCTGCCGGCGGCGCGGCTTTCGACGGCGTTTGTGCCGAAATTTTTGCCGCTGCGATTAAAATGAGAGCCGTCAAACTGCAAAGTGATAATTTGAATTGACCGAACGATAAGTTATTTTTCTGATTCATATTTATTTTATTTCAATGTGTTTGGATTCCGAGGAAATTTGTTCGATGAGCGAAAGATTGAGATTCGGACGATATTTGCTTGTGCAGAAGTTTTGAGAAGCGCGAACGGCTTCGATCTCACTACTCGCATTATGAACGTTTTTTTTCACCTTGTCATCTGTTTTTATCATTGTTTACATTTTTTTGTAGTTTTTGTTTATCTTAATTTGTCCTTATTCCAAACATTCGTGATTTTTAATTTTCAAACTTTACCTGCCCGGATTTTCATAATAAAGTTTAGCTTGTTCAAAATTATTTCAAACTCCCCAAACTGAAACGAAAAATGTCAGCCACGCGAGCGGTTTCGGAAACAAATGCAGACGGACTAATGCTGGTGCATCGCGGCAAGGTGCGCGATGTGTATCAAGTTGACGAATTACGTTTGCTATTGGCGGCGACCGACCGCATCTCGGCGTTCGACTGCATTCTGCCGACCGCCATTCCGAATAAAGGGAAAATTTTAACGCAGCTTTCGGCGTTCTGGTTCGCGCACTTAAAGGATTTGACGCGCAACCATCTAATCACCGCCGATTTTGATGAAATGCCGGAAATCGTTCGCCGAACGGAAGATTTGCGCGGGCGTTCGACCTTAGTCAAAAAGACGGAAGTTTTTCCCGTCGAATGCGTTGTGCGCGGCTATCTGGAAGGTTCGGGCTGGAAGGATTATCAAGCGACGGGCAAAGTATGCGGACACGATTTGCCGTTGAACTTAAAGCGGTGCGAAAAACTTTCCGCGCCGATTTTCACGCCCGCGACTAAAGCCGCGAGCGGACACGACGAAAACATCACGGAAGCCGAGTTTGCCGCAATAGTCGGCGCGGAAACCGCCAAGAAATTGAAATCGCTGTCCTTGACGATTTATCAAACGGCGAGCGAACACGCTTCGACGCGCGGAATTATTATCGCCGATACAAAATTTGAATTCGGCACGGACGAAAACGGCGACATTTTGCTGATTGACGAAATTCTCACGCCGGATTCTTCGCGCTTCTGGGCTTTGGACACTTACGCGCCCGGTAAACCGCAAGCGTCTTTTGACAAACAATTCGTCCGCGAATATCTGGAAACGCTGGACTGGAACAAACAGCCGACCGCGCCGGAGTTACCGCCGGAAATCGTCGAGGCGACCGTCTCGCGCTACTCGAACGCTTATCGAATTTTAACGGGAAGAAATATCTAACAATGAGGAATTTCAAATGACGAATGACGAATTTCTGCAAAGAAATATCTGTCATTCGTTATCCGTCATTCGTCATTCGTCATTGAATTATGAAACTGCGAACTCGAATGGAAAGTCTGATTGATGAAATGCTCGACGGGCAGATTTTGCTGAATGAGGCGATGTCCGAATTTGAAAAGATTTATATTCAGAAGGCTTTATGCCGGTGCGACGATCACTTGTCGAAAACCGCCGACGCGCTCGGCATTCATCGCAACACGCTTTCAAAACGAGTTGCCGCCTATCAAACGCCGCCGCCCGCTCCGAAAAGACTGCTGGCGCGACGCGCTAAAAAATAAACTCACTTTTCAGACGAATCTCGGTTGATCTTTAGTTTCGACTACTTCGACTGCATCGCCGACTCTAATCGTTTCGCCGGCTTTATCTGCAATCAAATTTTGTCCGAAAAGAATTTTTTTCTTGACGCTGCGTTTCGGAATACGGTAACTCGCCAGCGTTCTCAAAGGTTCGATTCCCTGCTTTTCGCCGCGTTCCTGATCAATCGTCGTTATCACGCAGCGACCGCAAGGTTTGACGATGTGAAAAGCACTCGCGCCGATTTTGATTTGTTTCCAGCCGTCTTCGGCGAAAGCGTCGCCGCCGGTGAAAACTAAATTCGGTCGAAAACGATTCATCGGCACGGGCGTTTCGAGCCGTGAATTCAAATCGTTCAAAGATTTTTCACCGATCAGCAAAATCGGATAACCGTCGGCAAAACTCACCGCGTCGTCTTTGTGAACGGCGTAAAAATAACTGACCTTGCGCGTCGCCTCTTCCGGCATCACGACCAACTTACAATCAGTCTGCAGAACGTCGGAAAACCAATCATTAATTGGCTTTTCGTAAACTTTTGCGCGACAGCGACTGCTCCAAATCTTAACAACTTTCGTCTCTTCGATCTCAACTTTAAACGGAATTTCCAGACTTTTATTATCCCAAGAAATGCCCAGACCGCTTTTCGTGATTTCTACATTAACCGTCGCCATTTTCGGGAATTCGCGTTGGGTTAGAAATTTGTCGTTCTCATTAACCAACATCCAGCGACGGTCAAACTGCAAACCTCGATTTTCGACGATTGAACTTTTCAATGAAATTCCGCCGAGTGACTTGATGGGATAGATATTAATTTCGGACAAATTCATAAACTTGATAACATCTTTGTCATATTTCCTAAAACATCTTTGGCAGACTTGACAGGTTAAACTATGTTTTTTATACTAGCACTCATCAACGAACAGTGCCAGGATTTTATTTTTGTTTCTGTTCGTGTTTATTTTACACAAGTAATCAATTAGAAAACATCTCGAATAAGGAGAAAAAACAATTATGGCAACATCAATCAAACCATTGCACGACCGTGTAATCATTCGTCGCATTGACGACGCTTCGGACAAAACCGCCGGTGGACTTTACATTCCCGATACGGCAAAAGAAAAACCGCAGGAAGGCGAAGTTATCTCCGCCGGCGAAGGCAAATACAAAGAAGACGGTTCGCGTCAGACACTCGATGTCAAAACCGGCGACCGTGTTTTGTTCGGCAAATACAGCGGTTCGGAAATCAAAATTGACGGCGAAGAATTATTGATTATGCGCGAAGACGAAATCTTGGGCATCATCGAACGAGCGAGCGCAAACGCTAGCTAAGTTTTAGGTTCAAGGTTTAAGGTTCAGGGTTGAAAAATCTGAAACCTGAAACCTGAAACCTGAAACTTCAATATCGTAAAAAGGAGTTAATAAAAATAATATGGCTAAAATAGTTGTTCACGGAGAAGAATCACGCGCGGCGATTTTACGCGGCGTTAATCAGCTCGCCGATGCGGTGAAAGTTACGTTGGGACCGAAAGGACGCAATGTTGTTATTGACAAAAAATTCGGTTCGCCGACCATCACCAAAGACGGTGTCACGGTTGCCAAAGAAATCGAATTGAAAGACGTTCTGGAAAATATGGGCGCACAGATGGTGCGTGAAGTCGCTTCCAAAACCTCGGACGTTGCCGGTGACGGAACGACGACCGCGACGGTTTTGGCGCAGGCGATTTTCAAAGAAGGCGTTCGCACGGTAGCGGCGGGCGCAAATCCGATGGCTTTGAAACGCGGTATTGAAAAAGCGGTTGAAAAAGTTATCGAAGAAATTCACAAATTCGCGCAGCCGGTTTCAGGCGATTCGATTGCACAAGTCGGAACGGTTTCGGCAAACGGCGACACGAAAATTGGCGGCATCATCGCGCAGGCGATGGAGAAAGTCGGCAAAGATGGTGTTATCACGGTCGAAGAATCGAAAACGATGGACACGACTTTGGATGTCGTTGAAGGAATGCAGTTTGACAGAGGTTATCTGTCGCCGTATTTCGTCACCGACCCGGAAAGAATGGAAGCCGTTTTGGAAAATCCGTATATCTTAATCAACGAGAAAAAAGTTTCCTCGATGAAAGATTTACTGCCGATTCTTGAACAGGTTGCTAAATTGGGCAAACCGCTTTTGATCATCGCGGAAGACGTTGACGGTGAAGCGTTGGCGACTTTAGTGGTCAATAAACTGCGCGGCACATTGAATGTCGCGGCAGTCAAAGCTCCCGGCTTCGGCGACCGTCGCAAAGCGATGTTGGAAGACATTGCGGTGATGACGGGCGGCAAAGTTATCAGCGACGATATGGGCGTGAAACTCGAATCAATCACGGTCGAAGACCTCGGACAAGCGGTTAAAATCACGATTGATAAAGACAACACGACCATCGTTGACGGCGGCGGCGAAGGCTCGGCTATCGAAGGTCGCGTCAAATTAATCCGCAATCAGGTTGAAGAAACCTCCTCGGATTACGACAAAGAAAAATTGCAGGAACGGCTGGCTAAATTAGTCGGCGGCGTGGCAGTTATCAAAGTCGGCGCGGCGACCGAAACCGAAATGAAGGAAAAGAAAGCCCGCGTTGAAGACGCGATGCACGCCACGCGTGCGGCAGTCGAAGAAGGAATCGTGGCGGGCGGCGGAGTCGCTCTGGTTCGCGCATCGCGTGTTCTCGACGATTTCAAAACCGATGCCGAAGATGCCGACGAGCAAATCGGCGTGACCATCGTTCGACGCGCACTCGAAGAACCGCTTCGCCAGATCGCGCAGAACGCTGGACAGGAAGGCGCAGTCATCGTCGGCAAAGTCCGCGAAAACGACAGCCCGAACTACGGCTTCAACGCGGCGAGCGAAAAGTTTGAAGATTTGGTCGCCGCCGGTGTCATTGACCCGGCAAAAGTCACGCGCACCGCGCTTCAAAACGCCGCTTCGATTGCAGGCTTAATGCTCAC
>JAYVGL010000251.1:0-4712 GCA_043772175.1 Pyrinomonadaceae bacterium
AAAAGACTGCTCGCGTTCAAAGGTTCAAGTCCGATTATCGATGTTCCTTTGACGGACGAACGACTTCGCCGAATGGAGTTTTCAGTAGAAGGCGAGAAAACTTTACTCGTCGCATTTGACGCGAATCTGTTTCAGCCCGATTGGTCGGGCGCGATTGAATACAGATTCAAAACCACAAATGCGCGAGAGTTTTTGCAAAAGTTAAGCGAGATGACGAAATAAAGAACCGGCAATTTTATCAACAGAATTTAGATAATCGCTCGACAGCAGAAATTCTGCCCGCGCGAAGAGTTTATGCGTTTTGTGATTTATTTGAGGAAATACAGGAAAATTTGCTTCGGCTGCAAAATACGAACGGCGATTTTCTGAGAACGTCCAGCGGCGAAACCGAACGCAGAGTCGGTTTATTGGTTCTTGTAACAATGGTATCCGTCGGATTATGGGCAGTTGCCGCCGACGCATCGGCTGACGGTTCGTTGGATTTGAAAAGAACAATTGTTTTTTCCGTTGACGCTTTTGTGCTTTTGCTGTGGCTTGTATATCTCGTTTGGGGAATCGGCAAAGCGGTCGCGTCGCCGCTTAAAAATCGAATTTATTTAACGCCGACGGAATTGATTGAAACAATTGACGGACTCGTCCTCCGACGTGAATTAAAGGACGCGGGCGAAATTATCGCCAGCAAATACTGGACGGATTCGGGGCGAAGATACACTCTGGACGTTAGGTTCGCCGATGGCGATTTTTACCAGTATCGAATTTTCGGTCGTTCGACTTCGGCGCAATTATCTGTCATAGAAGAATGGCGGGAAAAGGCTTTGAGTTGGAAAAACGAAGCAGTCAGCGCGGCGAAGCGCGGCGATATAGATTATTTAGAATCGCAAAATGTTTTTTCTAAACTTTCGGAAACGGAAACGCCGGTTTTGCAAAGACAATATCGAACACGGAAGGAGAATTTGTTACTTTTAATGACAATCGCGCTGATTACCTTAAACGGCGCATTCGTATTCTTTTTAACCCGATAGAAACTTGTGAATACGTCTTAAATGTTTCTCCAAAATCATTTATTTCTACTTAAAAATCTGAAGTTTGGAAGCGTCAACCAGAATGTCTCCTTCGAGCGGGTAAATGTCCTGTCGAATAATGGTTTTGCCGTCGCGCTTGCCGATAACGATTGCCCAATACGAATTTTGATAATAAACAATGTCGCCGGGCGATAGACTTTCCGTTGTCGCCACCTCGACCGAAGAGTAAATGTCTTTTACATAAATGCGCTGCTCTTTTGAATCGTTGCTGTACTTGACGGAAAAAGTTCCGTTCTCGTCTGACGGCACATATGTGATCATTCCTTTTTCCTGAAAATTGCCGAAATATCTGCCGTAAACGGCATCGCCGATTTTCAAATTTCGATAGTTTGCCCACGGCGCGGGAAATATCTGCGACGGCGGATACGATTCGTATTTTGTGAGGCGACCGCTGCCGGTGCGGACGCTGTAACCTTTCTCCGCATCTTTTTCGTCAATATATGCTTCGACCACGAAAGTTCCGTCCTTTTCAATCAGCGAAACCGCGTCGCCGTGTTTATATTCACGCTCTTTTGCTTTCGGCGATTCGCCTGGCTGGTCGAGTTTGATAACTTTATCTTCCGGGGGCGGCTGAAAATTTACATTGCCGCAGCCGACGCAGATGCTCGTCGAACAGGCGATTGTTAAAACTAAAATTGATTTGATGATGTTTATCATATCGTTTTATTTGCCGAACAACTTCGCTTTCGTTAAATCGCTAATCGCTTTTCAAAACCGCCTGCGGCAGCTTATTAACAAAGGCGTTGACTTCATCGAAATTTTTAATTCGCTGCGGAATAATCCACGCTTTAACGCCGTCGGCAAAGACGAGTTCAATGCGCCAGACGTATTTTTGTCCGAAGCGGCTGATTCCCGTGCGGACGATCACGCCGCGAAAATCTTGCCACGGAACGTGCCGCAGGTCGCCGCGCCCGATGCCGGACGGCTCGAAATAGCGCACCGCATTTTTTTTCGCTTTGTAAATCAGGCGGCAGATGACGAAAAGAATCGAAAGATTGAGCAGGGCGATTATCAAATTTCGCGGCTGTTTGACCGCGTTCAGTAAGAAGAGCAAGCTCGTTCCGCCGAAAAAAAGAATCAGAAAACCTAACAGCACGTCTTGAAAAACGGTTGCGCGAACTTTGATGCGGTTTTTCAAAACCGGAATCATTTGCCGGTCAATCGGTTCGTAATTCAATTTGTCGGTTTTCGCCTTTTTCGACATTTGACTGGCGCGAACGAATAAAAATCCGGCGATGCCGAAAAAAATTAGACCGGCGGCGGCGCAGAGCAAACCTTCGAGCCATTGCCGGTCGGGATATCCGCCGTATTCTCGTCCGGTCAGACACCAGAAAGCCCAGACGGAAACGGGAACGCCGAACGCCAAGAAGCCGCAGCCCATAAAAACTCTGAACTGTGCGCTTTCCGAACCGTTTTGAGTGCCGGAAGTTTTCGGTTGCGAAATCGGCGGCGGTTTCAGCAAATTATCCGCTGTCGGTTCAGATTGCGGCGGATCGTCGGCAAACGGCGATTCGTGTTTTCGTTTTGAGAAATCAATGTTCATAGAATCGGTTTTTAACTGCCGAATGCTTTCAAGGCTTCGTCCGACGGCGGTTTTTTGCTTTCAAGCTGCACTTTGAATTCGCAGGCATCGAGCGCGGATTTGACTGCATTGCCGAGTTTTTCGATTTCCGCTTCAAGCCCGCGGAACTGAACGATTAACGTCGTTTCCTGATTTTCGAGCGTTTTGTGCATCGTAAAATGAACGATTAATTTTTCGCCGGTTTGAGTGTGGGTCAGACAATTACTCCCGATAACTTGTATTTCGTAAGTCGGATCGTTCGGCGTGCGTTGAAAAACGTAGCTTCGATATTTCAAAAACGCGCCGTGCGAATTGCTCGTTACGTCTTCAAACAAATCTTTCATATTCGGTTCATCGCTGCCGGTGGCAAACGAAAAAGTAAATTCGCCCGAGCCGGCGTAATCGTTCAAAATCGGCGCAAGTGCCTGAAAGAACGGCTTGAAAGTCGTGTCGGGCTTTATCTTGCCGCGCCGAAACCAATTGAGATAGCCGTCGTAATGTTGAGCGCGGACGGCGAATGGGGACGAATCGTTTTTCGGCGGCACAGCAATGTTCGTTTTATACGCCGAGCGAATATCCGTCTCGAATTCGATATTGGAAACTCTTTTCAACTCGCCGAATTCGTCGGCAATAAAAAAGAAATAATGACTTTCGGCGGTGTCGGTCGTGCCGCTCCAGTTGACGGCTTGCGCTTCGGCAGGCGTGAAAACTTTCCAGTTAATCCGCCGCACGACATAACGCGAACCGTCGCTATTGCCCGCCTGCCAATTTTTACCGTAAAATATTTCAAAAACTTTCTGCCGGGCAGCTTCCGTAACATCTGCGCCGTCGGTCCAATCTTTCGGGATGCGGCAGAAACAATCGGAAAAATAGTCGGCTTCTTTGACGAAGCCCGAAGGCAACATTAAGCCGTCTTTGATAACGACGACCGCCGTTTCCGTCGGTTGTTTCGCGGCGGGCGATTTTTCCGCATTCAGTTTTTCGAGATGAATTTTAATCGAGCGAAGCTGTTTGAGAGGAATGGAAAATCCGTCGCTTTCCGTGTCGGAATTAAACCAGATGCCATAGACACCGTGTTTAATAAATTGTTCGAGATATTCGACAATGCCGCCGGTCGGAACTGCCAGCATCTCGGCTCCGCCGTCAGCGTTCGCCAGATTATTTTCCTTGGCAAAACGCACCAGACGCTTCGAGTCGGTAAAGGCGCGAATCATCTGCTGCCCGTTTTCATAATCGGCTTTTGAAGCGATATACGGATTGATGTTCGGCAGCTCGCCGCGAGTGACAAAAAGCCATTCGCCAAGTGCGAAAGCCGCGCCGAAAAGTCGGTTCAAGTCTTCCATTGCGCCGACGGATTCGTTGACTTTTCGGGACAGCGCGTCGAAATCGTATTTCGCCGCAGTCTCTTCTGTTTCAGCCTTGATTTTTTTGCTTTCCACGAGTGCTTTTATCGCCGGAAGCTGCGCCAAGCCGATGTTGAACCCGTGGCTGTCGATATTGGGATTAAAGAAAATTCCTTTGACACCTTTTTGCACTAGCCGCTCAAGATACTTAATCACGCTTGTCGTTGGGACGCTCAAAACGAGATTTTCAGACGAAAATTTAACGGTTGCTTCCGGCGAACTTAAAACTACCGGCTTATCCGCCGAACCGACGTGCAAATTTTTCTCGGCAATGTATTTGTTCAGACGCTCGGTATCGGTAAAAGCCACCACCATCGGCTGACCGTCAAAATGATCGGGAAAGGTGGCGCAATACGGCAGCAAATCCGGCAACTCGCCGACGGCGATAAAATGCCAGTTTGAAAGTGCAAAAACCGCGCCGAAAAGATTACAAAAAGTTTCCTCGCCTCTCGATGCGGTTGCCGTTTTAGCCAAAGCGTCAAAATCTGCTTCATTCGTCATAGAATTATTTTCTTTCGATTTCCCGTTTGCTCGCTCAAAATTTCGTCTGCAATCAGATAAGACAATTTTCAGATTTTATTTCATCGTTTATAAAAATTATATGAAATGTTTTTCTCGAATCGCCTTATTAATTTGAAGGAGATTGATATGAAAACGAATTATCTC
>JAYVGL010000252.1:0-29184 GCA_043772175.1 Pyrinomonadaceae bacterium
AAGCCGAATGCGCCGCTACGCCGACGGTTTTGATGTAAAATCGAAGCGAACCTTTCGAGCCGATTGCCAGATCGTTGTCGGTCGGTTCGCCGTTAATCAAGTATTCGCACTTCGCCGCCATCGGATGTTCGTTTGCCTTTCTCGCGCCCGAACTTCCCTGCTCTTCGTCAACCGTGAACAGCAAACCGATGGTGTTAATCCCTTCTTTTCGCAACGCTTCCGCCGCGAAAATCTGCGAGGCGACGATTCCTTTCGCATCGCACGCGCCGCGCCCGTAGATTTTTTCGTCGTCTTCGGACGCTTCGATATGCGGCGGCACGACATCAATATGCGTCGAGAAAAAAACTCGCGGCGCGTCGTGTAAATATGCGATGACGTTATTTTGATTTTTCGAGACGGCTTGCAGTTCGACCGTCCAACCCAAAGATTCGAGATAATCGCGCAGATAAAATCCGACGGCTTCTTCGTCGCCGGAAATCGAAGGAATGTTGATTAAATTTACGAGCAATTCAAAAAGATTCATAGTTTGAAATGATATACTAACGAACTGAAATGCTCACTTCCGACTTAGCTATCAACTTCCGTCGCGGGGATAAAGTTTTCCCGTGCTTTATCAAAACCGACGATGCCGGATATTTGCGCGATGCCGAAATTCTCATCGAAATCTTCGGCGAATTTCAAGGCGGAACACGCGGCGAACTCTCGGGCGAACTCGAAGAATACATCGGCGCGGGAACGGACTTTCGCATCTTGCGCGGCTTTATCAAACTTTTGAACGACCGTTGCGAGTTTGAGACCGCCGCGCCCGCCGATCCGGTCGAAATTCGTCGAAAAGTCTTTCTCGAAGCCCGAAAATTTCAGCCGGTTTTCCCCGATTCGGAAAATAAAAAAACGGTTCTGCAAACCGTCGCCGCCGAATTTCAAACGACCGGCGAAGCGATTGCCGCCAATCTTTACGCCGATTTGTCGGCGCAGCAGCGGCTCACAGTTTTTGAAAATATCGCGCCGAATGATTTGCTCGACCGCTACAATCTCGCGCAGGCGCAGGCGATTCTTTACAAATGCGTTACGATGAAAATCCGCGTCGCCCCGTCGGAGGCGACAAATTATCGCAGTATTTTCGGCTGGATAAAACATTTCGGATTGATTCATTCCGTCATCGGAAATTCGACAAACGGTTATGAAATCACGCTGACCGGCGCGGCTTCGTTGTTTCACCGCTCGCAAAAATACGGCATTCAAATGTCGGTGTTTCTGCCCGCGCTGCTGCTGTGCGGAAATTGGCAAATGCGGGCGGAAATCAACGACAAAAAAGGCACGGCGTTTTATGAATTAACGAGCGAACAAACCGAACTTGTCTCCAACCGTTACGACGAACCCGAATACGAAAATCCGGTTCACGAAAAACTGAAAAAAAGTTGGGATAAATCTTCCGCAAATTGGAAACTGGAAGAAAACCGCGAAGTCGTTGATTTGGGGAAAACGGCTTTTGTTCCCGATTTCGTGTTGATCTCACCCGACGGCGCGAAAGTTTATCTCGACGTTTTGGGATTTTGGACACCGAAGAGTTTGCAGAAAAGATTAGCGGAACTAGAATCGGCGAACTTCAAAACATTCATCATCGCCGCGTGGCAGGAACTTCGCGGCAGCCGTGAAGAAGCCACTTTTTCGAGCGAAAACGTCGTCTTTTTCAAATCGAAACTCGAACCGCTGTTGTTGGAAGAAGCGGCGGAAAAATTATTGTCCGGTTGAGAATTCTGTTAAGATTCGCTTGGGAGAAAAACAAATGAGCCAAAGCAATCAAACTGCCACCGTCGAAAAAATTTACACGCCCGAAGAGTATCTCGCTTTCGAGCGCAAAGCCGAAGAAAAACACGAATACATTAACGGCGAAATCATCGCAATGGCGGGCGCGAGCCGCGAACATAATTTGATCGGCGGTAACATTTTTGCCAATCTTCACCTGGGTTTGCGTGGCAAAAAATGTGGAAGTTACGCCAACGATATGCGCGTTCGGATGCGAAATCGCCGTTACGGTTATCCTGATGTCGTCGTGGTTTGCGGCGAACCGCAGTTTGACAACGACGAATTCGACGTGCTTCTGAATCCGACCGTTGTCGTCGAAGTGCTTTCCAAATCCACACGCTTCCGCGACAAAACTGAAAAACTCATTGCTTATCAAAAAATGGAAAGTCTGTGTGAGTGCTTGCTCGTTGAACAAATCGAGCCGCGAGTCGAGCATTACATTAAGCAAACTTCTAAACAGTGGCTACTGAAAATTTACGAAGATTTGGACGAAACAGTTTTTCTCGAATCAATCAACTGCCGATTGCCAGTTGCGGAGATTTACGCACAGATTGAGTTTGAGGAAGATGTCGAAGGAGAGTAAAGTAGTCGCACTGAATTTATGAAAACAATTATTCTCAAGTGGTATGGTGCATACGAATGTGAAGAAGTTTTAGAAGAGGGAAATTGGGGCAATAATATCTATCTGGTTACAGGGGAAAAACCTTATGAAAGAGTTTCAAAAATTCAATACTGCGGAATTACCGAAAGGTCATTCAAAGATAGATTCAGGGAACATCATAAAGCCCATCAAGTGACAAGAGAGCAAAAATTTTGGTTGTCGGAAATTGAATATCCTAAAAAATATGACCGCGAACTTTTGGAGACGGCGGAAAAAATAATAATTTACGCTTGGGAACATCAGTTAAACGAGCGTAAAAAAGTTACGTCGCCTGAATCAACGACAATAATAAATTACTGGTTTAAAAAAGACTGTTCGCCGCGATTTAATCAAAACGCAATTTGCCGAGATTTTAGTGATGTTTCATCTTGGGACGGTGAATATTGGCGAACTGAAAATTTAAAGGTCGAGTAAAAATCAATTAAACAAATTTCGATTATCGCCGCGTTTTGCATCCTGAAACTGCCGCGCATCCGAGCGTTTTTGCGAAGTGTATTCTTCGGTCGTGTCCCGCGTAACGACTTCGTAAAGAATCGCCTGCTTGTCTTCCTTCTTGCGTAAAATTCTGCCGAGTCGCTGAATGTGTTCCCGCGAGGAACCCGAACCTGACAGAATTATCGCCACCGAAGCGTCGGGAATGTTTACGCCTTCGTTCAAAACTTTCGAGGTCGCCAAAGCCAGCACGTCGCCTTTATTAAAAGCATCGAGCCAGAATTTTCGCTCCTTGACATTGGTTTCGTGCGTGATCGCCGGAATCAGGTAATCGTTCGAGATGCGGTAAACCATCTGGTTTTCGGCGGTGAAAATCAAAACCTTGTCGCGTTTGTGGCGCGTTAATAAATCCTGCAAAACGTGAATTTTCGATTCGGTTCCGAGCGCGATTTTTTTGTAATTGCGATACGCCTTCATCGCCCGTCTGCCGTCTTCGCTTCTAGCACTTTGAATCAAAAACATTCGCCAGCCTTCCTGTCCGTAGGGCAAATTCATTTTGCGGCGGAAATCGGTGTAGATTTGCCGTTCTTTTTGATACGCGGCGCGTTCTTCGTCCGACAGATCAACTTCGATTTTCTCAATCGTGTAATCAGCCAAAAATTCGCCCGCCAGTTGCTGCGCTTCGAGCCGATAGACGTATTTTCCGACGAGACTTTCCAGTAAATCTTCGCCGCCGTCCGCACGGTCGGGCGTGGCAGAAAGCCCTAAACGAAACGGCGCAATCGCAAATTCCGCCGCGTATTTGTAACCTTCACCCGGAAGATGATGACATTCGTCGAAAATTATCAGCCCGAATTGATTGCCCAGCCTTTCCTGATGCCGAAAAGCCGAAGCGTAAGTCGTTACCGTAATCGCGCCGATTTCGTAAAATCCGCCGCCGATCAAACCGATTTCGGCATTGAATGTCGAAACAAGCAGGTCATACCACTGATTCATTAAATCGAGCGTCGGCACGACGACTAAAGTTTGCCGTTTGCAAATCTCGATTGCCATCGTCGCCACGTGAGTTTTCCCCGCGCCCGTCGGCAAAACAATCGTGCCGCAACGCTCGTTTTCCCGCCATTTTGCAATTGATTCGGTTTGATACGGGCGCGGCGCGACGTGAAATTTCGGCTTGAAATCAAACGTCTCATAGTTTTTCGCCGCGTCTTCGTGAACGGTTTTCGCGCGAATAAAATCTTTGATTATTTCGCGGTAGAGATATGCGGGCGCACGATAATTTTTAGTGCGCGAATCCCAAACAAACGCCTTCGGGACGGCATCTTTTTCGTCCGCGCCTTCTAAAATCAATGTGCCTGATTCAAATTCGAGTTTGAACATACTTAAAAAATCTTAGAATCTCAAATTACTGCGTAGAATTTTTTCTTTGTAGTCAAAGATTATCACGCGCCCGAATTCATCAATTATGATGAGAAAATTTTCGTCGAGTTTGACGGCACAATCTTTTGATTTCAGCATTGTAAATTCCGCTATTTTACCGCCCGAAACTTCATACAAAGCAACAACCGCACCCTTTTCGGCAACACTGGAAAGCGCGAAAGTTTTTCCGACAATCTGCGGTTTACCAATGGCGATTGTTTCGTCCGCAAAATATATTTTATCTAATTGCTTGTCGTAATCGTAAATTCGGGCTTCAAATTTTTTGTCATCGGCGGCGGTTTGAGCGATTTGCACGACCGAATAGGCGACGAAAGAACTAACCGAATGAATCGTCTGCTTTTCGTTTCCCATCTCGAACCATTTGGTTTGATTTCGGCTTCGCAGTGTCAGCGACGGCAGATCATACCACCACTTTTCAAAGCCTCTGTCATTGCCGACGAGCAGCATCAGTTTGTTTTCTGAGCGGGCGATTTCGCAAATTCGTCCGCCGATTTCCGGGACGCGCCAGACGGCTTCAAAGTTTTTCGTCTGCGCGTCAATCGCGTAAATTTCGTCTTTTCCGGCAATAAACCAGAGATTTCCATCATAGGTCAGCGCGTAATTTTCGATTTTCGCGTCGCACCAGCGGCTCGATTTTCGTTCGACGAAATCAACTTTCGCCAAACGATAAACCGCGCCGCGCCGCGCCAGACAAATCGCTTTGGTTCCGAAATCAGATACGACGAGTTTATGCGCCGGCTGGTCGAAATGCGCGATTGTTTTGCCCTCTCTCGATACGATTTTCACGCCCGACTCGCCGAGCGCGAGGGCGATTTTCCCGTCGGGCAAAAGATGCGCGTCGCCGATGTGATTTGCGCCGCGATCATTTTCGGCGATTTCGATGGTGAAAGTTTCAACCTCTTTTTTGACGGCGATTTCACTCAATTTCGGCAGGTCGGTTCGCAACGTGTAGTCGTTTGAAACCTCGACCAGACGACGCAAATTTTGCGGCGTAAAGCAACGATTGTCTTTGGACATATCGGAGAGAATTTTCCGCGCCAACGGTCGCGCCAGCGTTCGCAGTTCGTCGTTCGGTGTCGTCTGCAAAGTTTCGAGAGCGAAAGCGGCGCGTTTTTCGACGGCTTCCGGGTCGTGTTCTTTAAGGATTTCCAGTAGTTTCGTTTTTACCGCCGCGAAACTTTCGGGCAGCAAAACGACTTTTTTCGCCAGCATTCGTGCCGCCGGAGTTCCGCCGAATGCGATGACTTTATCAATCCATTCGGCGGCGCGTTCACGCCGGTTTTCGAGTTTCCAAATCGTGTTGACCGCCGCCTGAAAATTACCGCTCTCGGCTAAACTTTCCGCCCAGACTTCGCGCAAGTCCGAGGCTTGCGGATGATTTTCCTGTTCGAGTTTCGTTACGACGTATTCAAAACAATCGTGCAAAACCGCGAGCTGAATCGCCTTGCGTTTTTCGCCCGCGAGAAACCATTGGCGAACGATAATATCTTTCGCCAGATTGCGTGATTCGGCGAGTTGCGCCGCCAGACGGCATTTGCCGTGTTTTTCTAAAAATTCGACCGCTTCGTGGCTGCTTTTCAAAAGTTCCGCCAACACGAACGCGGCTTCTTCGATGCGATTCTGCGCGACCAAACGGTCGAAAGTCTGCCGATACAAATCGCGCAGATTATCGAACCATTGGTTTTCCAGCGTAACCGACGAACTCGAAGTCGTTTGTCTGCCGTAATTTATCTGCAAATTCTCGCGCGGTCGCAGAAAACCGAGAAACGGCATCTGCTCGGACATTTCTTTAAGTGCCTGCATATCTTCGAGCGGAATCGCGTATTTCAGAGCTTCTTCCAAATCGCCGTTTTCAAATTTCTCCATCATTTTCGCCAGATACTGCGCTTGTTTTCTGCCGATCATCTGCGCGATTTTCATTTGAAAAAGTGCTTTGGTGAACATCTGCCGCAAGCCGTTCGGCGGCTTCGGCTGAGAGTCGAAAGCCTGCCGATTCAGTTCGTTTTTTGAAGCGAAAAAGTTTTTGAACGTATCGAAAATACTGCTCAAACCTTCCGTAATCGAACCCGAAACATTGCCGTTATATGTCGTTCGATTGTTTTTGGCTTTAGCGATTTCGTCTCTTTTGCGCTTTAAGGTCTGCAAAATTTCCGCCATTTCTTGATCGGCTTCGGGAATCGCTTTGAGTTCGCCGCGCAAGTTGATCGTTTCGACTTTTTCGACGATGACGGGTTTGGTTTCGACTTCGCCGAGCGTTTCGGTTTCGACGATTTGAAAACCGGAGATGTCAAACCAATTTTCGGCGGCTTCGGTTTGTAAATCTCGTATCGAAACGGTTCCGACAACTCCTTCGTTCAGCAAAACAATCGTTTCGCCCGAATTTGCGAAGTTTTCCAAATCGTTTTTTCGCAGCGGAAACGAAGACAAAATATCGCCGTATCGAACCAGCGGCGAACCGACGGCGCGGCGGCAATCCACGCGAAAAGACTGCGGCAAAAGCACTATTAAATCATCGCCGCGCCGGTAAACTTTCGTATTCGTCTGCCAAAGTGCGAGAACTCGGCGGCGCATTTCGCTCTCCGGCGTAAGTTTGGCGGACAACACGAAACCCTCCGCCGCGACGGTTCCGCGATGCGTCAGGTTTTGTATGATAAGAGTTTTCATTTTGAGAAACGCCCGATTGCCGTGCGGGGCGTCAGCGAATAAATAACGAGTTCGCCGCCCGCCGTTTGATACGCCAGCATCGGCGAGCGCGGGCTGAATTCGATTTTTACGATTTCCGCCTCAGCCGTCAAAATAGGTTTGCGCCGCCCGTAAGCCCAGCAAAATTCGACCGTGCGGCGGTCGTCCATCAATTCAAAAAAGCCGGATTCGGGTGCGATTCTCGCGTCGTGAAAAACGCCGACGACTTCGCCTTTCGGCTGCGGCATTATACGCTCTTTTTTTCCCTCGTCCGGAATTTTCCAATTGCCGCTCGTGTCTTCAAAAGCGCATATTTTTTTGCCCGCTTCGCCGCGCCCGAACATCGCGCGTTTTAATCTTTTTCCGGCGAGCGAATGACGTTCGATTTTATCCGAAATCGAGACGATAAAATGATATTCGTTGCCGTCTTCACAGCCGATGTAAACAAATTGCTCTTCGGCTTGCGTGACCGCCAGAACATCGGTCGCCAACAATCGCGCCGCGCCGACGGGTTCTTCCGACTCGTATCGGTCTTTGCCTATTTGACTGAGCAGAAACAGTTTGCGGTTCGCGTCGAGGATCGCAGATTCGTCGTAATGGAATTTTCGCGGGCGCACATTGTAGATTTGCAACAAGCCGTTTTCGTCTTCGGGAAACGCGATTTCCGCCTCGGATGACCGATACAAACCTTCCTTGAGACCGAAACCGTATTTTCGATATTCAAGCCGAATCGTCTTATCATCAACTTTTGAAACCACCGCAATCGCTTTTTTCAAACGTCCGACCGCCGCGTATTTTCTCGCGTTGTCGGAACGATAAATCGTCGGATAAATTTTGCCGCTGCTCGGCATATTTTGGACGGCAAAACATAAAATGTCGCTCGAATCGAGTTTGGCGAAAAGTTTCGAGCCGGTGTTGTCAAAAAAGAAATTCGTCACTTTTCCGTCGAGCCGCGCCGAACTGAATTCGGCTTTTTGGATAATCTCGAACGGATTTCGCAAAAGCCGTGTGCAGATGTTGGGCTGCGGAAGCTCCAGAATCGTCAGTTTTTCCGCGCTTCCCGCGCTTTTGATTTTCAGCGTCAGTTCGCGCTTTTTGAGTTCCAGACTTTCTTCGACATAAAGCCTCGAAAAGTTTTTCGCCGTTTCAAATCGCTCCAGATTTTCGCTGCCGACGAGCCAAACGTCGGACGGTTTATCAACGTCGCGCAATTTTTCAAGCCATTCGGCGATGTCCGTTTCGGTAACGTCGTTCGCCGTTCTCGATTCGAGAAGAATTTTAATGCTCGCTTCGGTGTCGTCGGAGATGACGAGTTGTTTTGCGTCCTGCAAAACGCCCCACAAAAACGTCGCACCGGCGGCTTCGGCGCGTCTGGCGAGAACGATAAATGCGGCGATATGCGCGATGCGCGGCACGCCGAGCTGCATCGCGCCCGCGTCGAACAGCGCGATTGAAACGCGTTTGGCGGACGGCGCGACTTTTGCCAGATTCAAAAAAAGATGCTCGCCCATCACGGCGCGACGAACGAATTCATCGCCGAAATCGTCCGCCAAAGCCAATTCGGATAACAAAAGCCGCTCGTAAATTCCGCGCCGCGCCACGCCGTCGTAACCGTTCGGCTCACCGTTGGTATCTTCGCTCGACGACGTAATCGGACTGATAAAGGGCGAAAGTTTTCGCGCATAGCCGCCCAGAATCAAACTGATTTCTTCCGGGAAAATCTGCAAATGTTTTGCCCAAGGTGCGAGACCGGCGGGAAGTTTCATATAATTTCGCTTAAAACTTTTCGTGAAATCGGACGCATTTTCCCGACTGGAATGATTCGACTTCCGACGACGGCAAAAGGTTTTTGCGCGGCGAAACGACGCAAAAGATTTTTCTCGAACAAATCGAACGGCGCGTTCGGACGCAAATTTGTCGGAACGAAAATCGAAGTCGCTCGCGTGTCTTTGCCGAGGTAAATCACGCCGTTCGTCCAGGGCAACTCCGCACCCGCGACGAATAATAAATCTTCGGCGAAAACGCCCTGCCAAGCCGACAGTTTTTCGTCCTCAAACGACAAAAGTTTATCTTTCAAACGCCGCGCCACGCCGTCAAACGCGATTAACGCGAGCGGCGCAAGCGAATCGAAACGATTCTGCCATTTAATCTCAAGAATTTGCGACATTTTCCTGTTTTTCAACGCCTAAAATCTCGACGATTTTTGCGCGAGCTTCAGCTAAATCCGGCGGCATCGTTTCGCCGTTATAACCGGCATCAATTTCGCGGGCGATGCCTTCAATTTTCAGCCGCCAAGCGTCTTGCAGATTGTTTTCCGGCGGACGATTTCGGATGGTTTCTTCGGCGATATTAACCAGCCGTGCGGCTCGCGCCAACGCTCCCAACGAAGCATCTTCGGCGGCAAACGGGAGCGTTTTATTTTCGGTTTCCCTCAACAAATCGTGCAGCGAATCACGCGCCAGCGATTGCTGTTCGTGCGTCGGGACGGCGTAAATCAGCGTCCATAAATCTTTTGTTTCCGCGACGACTCTGCCGTCGAGAATGGCGGCGGAAGCAATCAAACGCTGCATTTTAACGGCGCGGCGGTCGGAGATATTAACTCCCGCGCCGCGCATAATTCGGACGGCTTGCGCGATTTGCGGGCGAATTAAATTCAAATCCACGTTTACAACCATTTGCGCCAGAGTATCCACATCGGCGATGTTCGCGGCGTGGGAGAAATCTTTTTTCGCCAAATCCCAGCCGCCTTCGAGCAGATTTTCGAGCAGCGGATCGGGAATTGGTTCGACGAATAACCTGACCAAAAATCTGTCGGCAAAAGCCGCCAAAGATTCGTCGGACGGAAGCTGATTCGACGCGCCGACGCAGACGCGCAGAGGGACTTTCATCCGCGTATGTCCGCGCCGAAAAATTCGTTCGTTCAAAATGCCGAGCAAGGTATTCAAAATCGCCGTCGAACCCAGAAAAATCTCGTCCAAAAACGCGATTTCGGCTTCGGGCAGCATTCCCGAAGTTTCGGTTTCGACGATGCCTTCTTTAAGTTTCCGCAAATCTACGGGTCCGAAAATCTCGCTCGGCTCGGTAAATCTGCCCAAAAGGTATTCAAAATACTCGCCGCCCGTCGCCTTTGCAATCCAGCGGACGGCTTCGCTTTTCGCTGTTCCGGGCGCACCGATAATCAAAACGTGTTCCTGCGCCACCGCCGCCAGCGCGACCAATTCGACCAGAGTTTCGCGTTCGATCAGATTTTTGCCCGCTTCATTGATGGCGAAACGAATCGCTTCAACTGATTTTTCCAAGTTTTTCGACATAAGTTATTGAGCGGCAGAATTTCGCAGACTGGCGTTTGCCCGCCGCTTAGAAATTATATTTGAGTCGCGGAACGAAGTAAACGCAGTTTATTCCCCGGCAAAAACTCGATTATACGATATTTTATTCGATTCGCCCCGGAGGTTTTCTTCGCAGATGAGCATCATACCGGCGCGAGGACGTTTCTAAAATCAACGCCCTGAATCAAAAATTTTAACGGTTATTTTTCACAGGAAAGACACGGAAGGTGGAAATTCGTCACTAAGATAAATTGGTGGAGGCGGCGGGAATCGAACCCGCATCCAAAGGTTGCGACCTAGAGATTCTACACGTTTAGTCAATTCTCTATTTTGTTTCGCTCGTCGCCAGTAAGTGAATTGACAAGACCTGACGAAAAGCTAGTCCGGCTGACGTTTCACTCGTTTTCGCAGACGGAGAAAACGAACTAGCTTAAAATAATTTATGCTTCATTCACGCGCTTCAAGCTGACTTGTGATGAAACACTTGGTGGCTAGAATGAACTAGGCAGCAAGAGCCATTTCTGTATTGGCATTTGTGTTTTGCTTGGTGTTTTAACGAGCTAACAAGCAAGCCCGACGTGCATCCAAAGATCTATACAAGCCCCTGTCGAAGCCTGTCGCCCCCAAACCTAGCGGAAGACTTTTTATCTTACAGGTTTTAGAAGAAATTACAACCCGCGAGGTTGTCCCGTCAATTCGGATTTACAAAGCGATAACCGATGCCGCGCACGGTTTGCAAAATCTTCGGATTGTTCGGTTCGTCTTCGAGATAACGCCGCAGACGCACGATAAAATTATCAATCGCCCGCGTGTCGGTGTCCTCATTCAAATCCCAAACTTCTTCCAAAATCGTTTTGCGTGAAACGGCGGTTCCGGCGTTTTCGATCAAGTATCTGAGCAGTTTGACTTCCATCAAAGTCAGTTTGATCGCTTCGGTTTCACTTCGCAGTTCGAGGTTGGCGAAATCTATCAATTTGTTGTTGATCGCAAAAATCCCCGTGTCCATCGGCGTTTTCGATTCTTTTTTGAACCATTCGCGCCGCCGCAGAAGTCCGTTCAGACGCGCCAGGAAAATCCGCAGCTCGAACGGTTTCGGCAGATAATCGTCCGCGCCCGCTTCAAATCCCTGAAGCACGTCTTCGGGGCGGCTTCGCGCCGTCAGCATCAGAATCGGCGTGAAATTTTCGGCTCCCCGAATCGTTTTGGCAACCGTAAAACCGTCAACGTGCGGCAGCATCACGTCCAGCACAATCGCGTCGAAAAAGTTGTCATCGCCTGCTAAAATCTCCAAAGCGATTTTCCCGTCCGAGGCGAGTTCGATTTCAAAACCTTCGGCTTCGAGGTTGAACCGCAATCCTTCCGCCAAATGTTGTTCGTCTTCGACGATTAAAATCTTCATACTCGAGTTTTAATTTTCCATTTTCCGTTTGTCATTTTTCATTCTCGGCAGCTGCACGATAAACGTCGTTCCCGTTCCTTCGCCTTTGCTTTCGGCGAAGATTTTGCCGCCGTGTTTTTGGACGATTGAGCGCACGATGAAAAGTCCTAAACCCGTTCCTTTCGTTTTCTGCATTACGACGCTCGGAACGCGGTAGAATCGCTTGAAAATTCTTTTTAATTCGGCGGGCGCGATGCCGATGCCTGAATCTTTGACGCGGACGACGACGTATTTTTCGTTCAAATTTCTGACCGCCAGCAAGATTTTCACATCATTTTCCGAATACTTGACGGCGTTTTCCAAAAGATTCGTAAAAACCGTTTGCAATTCGTTGGCATCGCCCGAAACTCTGATGTCCGAATCGTTTTGATTAAAACCGATTGCGTCGTCGCTCAAACCGTAGCTGAACCTAACGCGCTCGATTGATTCTTTGAGCAGTGTCGTCAGATTGATTTCGGAGATATTCAAAAGATGATTTTTCTCACGTGTCCGGCTCGCCTGCAAGACTTTTTCGACCGTGTTCAGCAGACGATTGTTGTCGGCGAGCATCACACCGTAAAATTCCCGCCGTTTGTCTTCGCTGACATCGCGCGTCTGTAAAGTTTCGAGATACAGGCGAATTGACGCAATCGGCGTTTTTAATTCGTGCGTTACGGCGTTCAAAAATGCGTCGTGCTGTTCGTTGCGGCGAATCTCGCGCACCAGAAAAATCGTGTTCAGCGTCAAACCCGTGATGATGATCGCAAAAAAGACGATGCCGAGAACGAGCAGCGCGATTTGCTGTAAGTTAAGCAGAATCCAGCCGACGTTCAGCACAGCCGTCAGAACAATCAGACAGATGCCCAGAACGAGGAAAAAAATCGCGGCTTTGCGGCGGCTGACGACTCGCATTGTTTTTTAATGGTAAATGGTAAACGGTAAATGGTAAAGAAAAACAGCCGTCCCGAATTTCAGAGAAAATTACCGGCAAGAATTATTTTTCGCCGTTTTGATATTGTTCGAGTTTTCGGTAGAGAGTTTTTCTGCCGATGTTCAGAAGCCGCGACGCGCGAGATTTATCGCCGCCCGAATAATCCAAAGCCAATTCAATCGCCTGTTTTTCAATTTCTTCCATCGTCGCCGGAAACTCCATTTCCAGATTGATGGCGCGTCCTTCGCTCGCCGCGCGAAGGCGTTCCTGTTTGGCTTGGGCAAACGATTCAAAGGCGTGTTTGCTAATCGCTTCGGGCAAATCGCCAAGTTCGATTTGGCGACCGGACGCGATAATCACGGCGCGTTCGATGGCGTTTTCAAGCTCGCGGACGTTGCCGTTCCACTCGTGATTGATTAAAGCCCGCAGCGCGTCTTTAGCGATTCCCGATACGAAACGATTCGTTTTCTGTTTATACAATTCGAGAAAATGAAAAACGAGCAGGTGAATATCTTCGGCACGTTCCCGAAGCGGCGGCACGGTGATCGGAAAAACAGACAGGCGATAAAATAAATCTTTGCGAAAAGTTCCGGCTTCAATCGCTTTTTCTAAATCAACATTTGACGCGGCGATAACGCGCACGTCGGTTTTGACCGTTTCGTTGCCGCCGACCCGCTGAAATTCGCCGTCCTGCAAAACGCGCAGCAATTTCACCTGTGCCGACAAGGACATCTCGCCGATTTCGTCTAAGAATAAAGTTCCGTCGTCGGCTTCTTCAAAGCGTCCTTGTCTCTGACTTCGCGCATCGGTGAACGCGCCTTTTTCGTGTCCGAAAAGTTCCGATTCAATCAGTGTTTCGGGAATCGCGCCGCAGTTTAATTTGATATACGATTTATTTTCGCGCCCCGAATTGTAATGAATCAGGTTTGCCAGCAACTCCTTGCCCGTTCCCGATTCGCCGTTGATTAAGACGGTCGTGTTCGTGTCGGCGACGGTCAAGGCGAGTTCGACGGCGCGGCGAATCGGCGCGGCTTGCCCGATAATTTCGCTCGTGTGCCGTTCGTGCAGTTCGGATTTCAAGCGCATTATCTCCGCTGAAAGTTGGTCGCGTTCGAGTGCCGTGCCGATTTGATCGGCGATGCCTTCGACCAATGCAACATCGTGATTTTCGAGCGGTTTGACGCGATCTTCGCCCCACACAAATCCCAAAAGTCCGAATGCCTGTCCGCCGACGCGCACCGGAGAGACGAGCGCGGCTTTTCCGCCGAGCTGCGAATTGAAAATCAGCCGCGCCGCAAACGGCAATTGTGTGTCAACCAATCTCAAAGTTTTTCCTTCACGCAGAATATCGCCGAGCGCGGGAAACGGCTCAATGTCGAGCGATTGATTATGCTCCTGAATCATCTGCAAAACCGCGTTCGGTTCGATCCCTTCGGCGAATTTGAACGACGCGAGCGTGATGCGCTTTCCTGTCTGATCCAGAACGCCGAGTGCGCCGTAATCAGCCCCGACGAGTTCGACGGCGCGTTCCAAAACCCGCGCTGAAACTTCGCCGAAATCCGAATGCGAATTTAAAACATTGGCGATTTCGAGCAGCGCGTTCGTCCGTTTGGAGTCCTGTTCCTGCGCCACATAAAGGCTCGTATATTGATAACCGATGGCGAGTTGGCGGGCGATTGATTCGAGGAATGCGACTTCTTCGTCGAGCCATTCACGCGGCGCGTGCGTGTCGTGAAGTCCGAGCAGTCCGAGAACTTTGCCGCTTAAAATAATCGGCACAACCAGCAAAGACTGCGTTTCCAACGCTTTCGTAAAAAATTTAACCGTTACGTCGGTCGTTTTTGCAGTGTCGTTCAAACGAATTGGTTTCGTTATGTCAAACCGTTCGGCGAGTTTCGCCGCATCGAACGGAATCGTCGTTCCTTTCGACGGCGGAATCGTTTCGTCCTTGCGCCATTCGTGGCTGATGCGAAGTTCGCTCGCCGTCGTCATCTGCAAAAGGTCGCAGCGGTCAGCCGCCATCATTCTTCCGATTTCCGAGACGACGACGTTCAAAAATCGTTCGAGATCAATGTTCGTCGGCAAATCGCGCGCGAGACGGTCAATAATCGCTTCCCGCGCTTCGTGCATTTTGATTTTGCGTTCGAGCGGAAAAACGGTCGGGTTTTCGATTTCGATTTTCATAAAAAAAGTCGGTTCTTTTTGACTGAAACTTACGATTTTAGGTTCTCGACTTTCTTCGTTGATGTCAAGCTGATACAAATTCAATTTGGAGTGTATTTTTAAGACGCACAACCGGCAACCGAATAAACCGAAGATTTCGATTCATCCGATTATTTCGGTTTGTTCACGCTCGGCTGGGCAGGTCTGGACGGCTCTTTCGGCTGTTCTTTCGGCGCATCGGGCGTTCCCTCTTTGGCTTGCTTTGGTTCGCGCAGTTTGATCTGTCCTGACGACGGAGGCGGCGTTTGGAGCGGTTTCGGTTTGTTGCCGAAATCAACGCGCCTGCGTCCGGCTTCGGCTTTTTCGAGCAGGTCGGCGGCTTGGAGGTTTGTTTCGTCGAGTTTGATCGCTTTTTTCAGAGCGGCGACGGCTTCGTCATACTGCGCGAGTTTGATCTGAATCGCGCCGAGTTCCGTTTGATATTCGCCGTCTTCGGGTTTGAGTTTGACGGCTTCTTTCAAAGCCTTCGCCGCGTCTTCGTCTTCGTTCAATTTGTTGTAGGCGCGTCCCAGATTAAATTGAGCGACATCATCTTTCGGGTTTTTCGCCAGAATTTTTTTATACGTTTTGACGGCATTCTCGAACGCTTTTTCAGAATTCTTCGTGCGCGGCGGCGCATTTTTTTTGTTTTTCCCGGTCGGTTTCGGAGTCGCCTCCACCTGCGTAATCGCTTTTTCTTCCTCGTCTTTCTCGGCGAGTGCATAAGCGATGCCGAGATTAAAGTGCGCCTCGGCTAAATCGGGACTCAATTTCGTCGCCTGCGAAAGCGCGTCAATCGCTTTTTCCGTTTCTAACTCGTCGAGCAGTTTTTTCCCTTCCGCTAAAGCCTCGTCCGAGTTCGTAAAAGTCGGCACAGGCGTTTCTTCGGCTTTGATGACGTTTGCGTTAGTGTTAGTTTGAACGGTTTCCGCAACAATCGCCGTGTTGACGTTCATTTGAGCGGGATTTTCATTCGCGGCGTTGTTCGTGCAGCTTAACTGGAAAAACGCGCCGAGCGATAAAAACAAGAAGGTTGAAACTGTTTTCATAATACTTTCCATCAACGAACGAAGTTCAAGGCGGAAAAAGAGATAAACGGGTTGAGTTTTAAGATTCATCCTTCATCCTCCAGCCTCTCGATATTTCATCCCGGCGGAAAAACGAACGGACGACCGGCGAGCAAGTGGACGTGCAGATGAAAAACCGTCTGCCCGCCGTCGCCGTTGGTATTGATGACGATCCGGTAACCGCTTTCGGCGAAACCCTGTTCGCGGGCGATTTCCGCCGCGATCAGCAGCAGATAGCCGAGCATTTCCTGATCTTTGTTCCGCGCCTTGTCGAGCGATTCGATAGATTCACGCGGCACGATTAGAATATGCGTCGGAGCTTGCGGGTTAATGTCGTTAAACGCGACGCAGATGTCATCTTCATAAACGAATTCAGTCGGAATTTCGCCCGCGATGATTTTGGAAAAAATGTTGTTGTCTTGGCTCATAATATAGAAATTTCAAAACGAAAGTATAGCATAAGAAAATTTCGTTATCGAAAACTTGGAAGTTGAAAAAGTCGAATTTTTTCTTTCCAAAAAGTCGAAACTTAGGTATCATTCAGTCCAAATGTCGCCAATTGCCATCACTCTGATTTTACTTCTGGTCGCCGTCGCGTTGTTCGCGTCGGAGAAAATTCCCGTGGATGTCGTCGGCATTCTGCTGGTCATCGGATTGGTGCTGACCAATGTTTTGACCGTTCAGGAAGGTTTGTCGGGTTTCGGCGATAACGTAATTATCATCATCGGCGGGCTGTTCGTTTTAACCGGCGGGTTGGTCAAAACCGGCATCGTTGATTTGATCGGGCGCAGACTTTACCGATATGCGGGCGACAACGAATTTTTGCTGACGACTTTGATAATGATCGTCGCGGCGTTTGCCGCCTCGGTTTTGAAAAACACGACGACGACGGCGATGTTCGTTCCCGTCGTTCTCGGTTTGGCGACGCGGGCGAAAATTGCGCCGTCGAAACTTTTGATGCCGCTCGCGTTCGGCGCGATTTTGGGCGGAAGCTGCACTTTAATCGGAACCTCAACGAATCTGGCGGTCAGCAGTGCGCTTCAGCGTTACCAAAATGATCCGGCTCTGGCGGCGTATCACGATCAATTACAGCCGTTTTCGATGTTCGAGCTGACGACCGTCGGGGCGATTATTTTTGCCGTCGGACTGCTTTATATGCTGTTTATCGGCATCCGAATGCTGCCGAATCGCGGCGGCGAAGATTCTTTGACCGAACAGTATCACATCCGCGAATACATCTCCGAAGTTTTCGTCGCGCCGGGTTCGGGTTTGATCGGCAAAACCTTGGGCGCAGCCGACATCAATCTCGAATTCGACCTGAACGTCATCGGAATTATTCGCGGCAGAGAGGAGCGCGTCGCGCCGAGTCCGAAAGAAACCATCGAATTGGGCGATTTGTTGATTGTGCAGGGAAAAATCGCCGACATTTTGAATATCAAATCCGAAGCCGGTTTGGAAATCAAAGCCGACTTCAAACTTAACGATCAGGATTTGGAAACCGACGACGTGCAGTTGCTCGAAGTGATGGTGATGCGCGATTCGACTCTCGTCGGGCAAACTTTGAAATCCGCCAATTTTCGTCAAAAATACGACTTAACCGTTCTGGCAATCAATCGTCACGGCGAAACATTTCTCGAAAAAATCAGCACCGTGCGGCTGAAATTCGGCGACGTTTTGCTCGTCCAGGGCAATCGCCGCTCGATTGAACCGTATGTTACCGAAGGCGAATTGCTCCTGCTCGAAGACGTTTCGGCGGGCAGTCTGCGAACGGAAAAACGCGGATGGGCGATTGCGGCTTTCGGACTTTTTCTCGCCCTGTCGCTGTCGAAAACCGTCACGGGCTACGAAGTTCCGCTCGCCATCGCCGTGCTGCTCGGCGTTTTGCTTTTGCTGGCGACCAAAACGGTGCGCTACCCGGAACTTTACACTTTGATTGATTTTCGTCTGCTGGTTTTAATCGCCTGTATGATGAGTTTCGGGATTGCGATGGAGAAAACCGGCGCGGATGTTTATCTCGCCGGTCTGATCGTTGAATACTTTCAGCAATACGGCGCGATTGCCGTTCTCGCCGGATTTTTCGCGCTGACGGTCGCCTTGACACAGCCGATGTCGAACCAAGCCGCCGCGCTCGTCGTTTTGCCGGTCGCCGTCAAAACCGCTGTCGCGCTCGGTCTAAATCCGCGCACCTTCGCCGTCGCCGTAACATTTGCCGCGTCGTTTTCCTTTATCACGCCGCTGGAGCCGGCTTGCGTTTTGATTTACACGCCCGGACGCTATCGTTTTATGGATTTCGTCAAAATCGGCACGATTCTGACGATTGTCGTGTTTGTCGTGGCGATAATTTTGGTTCCGATATTTTGGAAACTTTGACGAATAATTTAGGCGAATGTAAACGATGTCGAATTTACGGAGATGAAGGGGATATAAAGGATCGAAGGAGGATAAAGTAGTTCTTTAAAATCCCCTTTATCCATTCCATCCCCGTAAATTCCTTTTCGCTTCACTCGACACTCGCAAAAATTTCGACTTTCTTCGCCGCGTTCAAATCCGCCGAGACGTTCAGCGGCACGTTCCAAACCAAAGTTTTAATCATACAAACGCCCGTGTTGTCTTCGCGGCAGTAGTAAATCGTCAGTTTCGCTTTCAGATTTGCCGCGCCTTTGTTCAATGTTTGAAACGGCACGACGACGGGCAGCGTTTTAAATTTCTGCGGCGAAGCGGTGATTACGATTGATTTTGCATCGCCGCTTGAAACTTCATATTTCTGCGGCGCGTTCGGATTCAAATGAAATCCGTCGGGCAGTTTGATATTAAAAATTAAAGAGTTCGCCGCATTTGCCGCGACTGTTTTCGATTCGAGTTTTATCTCTTTCGAGTTTGGGGCGGAACTTTCCGCTTCAATTTTCTGCGGCGGCGGCGTTAAACCTTCGATTTTCAAAGTCGAAACCGTTTTCGTCTTCAAATCCACCACGCGAATCGCCTGATTGTTCGTATCGGCGACGAATAATTTGCCGTCGGCGATTGAAAGTCCGCCGGGTTCGTAAAAAGTCGGCTTCGCGCCGTCAATCTGCCCGGAGTTTCCCGTGCCGAGAAAAGTTTCGACCGTCCGTTTTTCCGCGTCGAGAATTTTGATTTTATGATTGTAGGTATCAGCGATCAAAAGTTTTCCGTCGTAAAGCGCGATGCCCAGAGGATGCTGCAAAAGCACGTCGTCGCCTATCCCGTCCGTATCGCCGAACTGAAACAAATCGCCGCCAACCAATGTTTCGACCGTCTCTTTTGCCAAATCAATTTCGCGGACGATGTTCGATTCGCTGTCGGCGACAAACAGACGCTTGCCGTCCGAGACGATTCCCGAAGGTTGTGCAAACGCCGCTTCGCCGATTTTGCCGTCAAACCGCGCTTCCGCACGAGTTCCGGCGTAAGGTTCAAGCGTATTTTTCTCTAAATCCATCCGCCAGATCTGATGCGAACCAGCCATCGCAATATACAAAGTTTTGCCGACAACTTGTAAATCCCAAGGCGAATTTATCGCCGTTTTCAAAGCCGCGCCGCCGCTGCCGTCGAAGTCTTGCAACACGCCTGTTCCGCCAATCGTTTCGACTTTTTTATTCTTCAAATCAACGCGCCGAAGCAAATGATTTTCCGTATCGGCGACGTATAAAGAATCACCGTCCAAAGCCAAACCCTGCGGACGGTTAAAACTCGCGCCCGCGTAGTCGCCGTCGTTTTTCGACGCATTTCCATTGCCGATAGTCTCCAGAAGTTTACCGTTAAAATCCGTCACGACGAGGCGGTTGTGATTAGAATCGGAAATGAAAAGCCGTTTGGATTTCTCGTCCGCCAAAACTTTGCCCGGAAACGCGAGCGGCAAATCGCCGACTTTGGCGCGTTCCAAAGCGAATTTCAAAGGCTGTTCGTCGAGTTCGCCTTTTCTACGAAATTCGGCGGCAGTTTCGCCGATTGTTCGGTCGAGTTCCGCCAAGTGTCCTTCGCCGAAAAGCGTTTGAATAACGTAGCCTTTCGGGTCAATGACGACTAAACCAGGCCAGGCTTTGATCGCGTAGGCTTCCCAAATTTTGAAATCTGCATCGTTGACAATCGGGTGTTCGATGCCGTAGCGCAAAACGATTTGGCGGATGTTTTCCGTATCTTTTTCGTTGTCGAATTTTGCGGAATGAACGCCGATGACGACGAGTTCCTTTTGATATTTGGCTTCGAGTTTTTTCAAATCGGGAATGATGTGAATGCAGTTAATACAGCCGTAAGTCCAGAAGTCGAGCAGGATGACTTTGCCCTTCAAACCGGCGATGGACAGCGGTTTATCGGTGTTCAGCCAGCCTTTGCCGCCGGTCAACTCCGGCGCACGAACTCGTCCCTGCTTTTTGTAATTGTTCATTCCGAACGAGTTGCCGCTGAAAATTGCGGTTGCCGATAAAAGAATCAAAACACTCAAGATACGTCGCAACATAATTTTCACACGATTGAATTCGCTCGAATATGAGATGCAGTTTCAGATCGAATATATTCCCTTGAACGAAAACAAGCGACGCTTTTCGCGCCGCCCGTTTCAAACAATCGAAAGATTTGTCCGCTTACCAATTAACATTACCTTCCTTCGTCGTGTCAATCTGCGCGAGTTCCACACCTTCGTTGTAAAAGAAAATCTTCATCTGGTCGAACAAAAATTCGTGCGAATCGGGATTGGAAATATCAATGCCGAAATGATTGATTAACTGTTTCTGCTTTTGCAGCCATTCCGCCCAACATTCTTTGCACATCTCGCCGCCGATTTTCTGTCCCAATTCGGTCGGAATCGGGGCGTAGCCGAGCGATTCGTTTTTCTGTCCGCAGCGGGCGCATTTAAATTTATCACTTGAAAACAAAGCCATTTTATTTCTCCTTGGGTTTTGATTTTAGATTCGCCACCGACGATTTGCAAACACTCAATAAAATGCCGACCGCCGATCTGCCGACTTAATTTTCCGCCGCTCGAATCGCCGCCAAAACGTCCGCGTCCGAAGGCGCGAATAAACTCAGTGCCTGAACTTTGTGATACGCGATTTTCCCCGTTTTATCAACGACGACGACCGACCGCGCCGCCCGTCTCGGAATCCACGACTTGACTTCGTATTTTTCGACGACCGCGCCTTTTTCGTCGGACAGAAGCGTAAACGGAAAATTATATTTTCCGGCAAAACCCTTGTGCGATGCGGCGGAATCGGTCGAGATGCCGACGACTTCCGCGCCCGTCGCCTGATAATCCGACCAATGATCGCGCACCGAACACATCTGTTTAGTGCAAACCGGCGTGTTGTCGCCCGGATAAAACAACAGCACGACCGTTTTTCCGCGCTGTTCCGACAATTTCCAATCGTTTCCGTCACCGTCTTGCAGCGTAAAATCAGGCGCGTTTTCTCCAATTTTCATTGTTTTTCCTCGATCTATTTAACCAGATTCGTTTTGTAGAAAATATGATAATTCATTTTCATCTTTAAAGCCGTTCACACTTTCCCGACACCGTTTTTGCGTCGTCGGGTTTTCGATTTCTATTTTTCGTTTTTGACTGAGCTGCAAATATTCTTCTTCCAAATCAATTCCCAAAAATCTCCGATTCAATAAATTCGCGGCAATTCCGGTGGTGCTTCCGCCGGTGAACGGGTCTAAAATCCAGGCGTTCGGTTTAGTCGAAGCTAAAATGATGCGCGTCAAAATTGAAAGCGGTTTTTGTGTCGGATGTTTGCCGCAGTTTTTCTCCCATTTTTGAATCGCCGGAAGCGTCCAAACGTCTTTCATTTGTTGGTCGCCGCTGATTTTATACATCAAATCGTAATTGTAGTAATGCGGAACTTTTTCCTTTTTTCGCGCCCAAATAATTTGTTCGGTCGAATGTGTAAACGAACGCTTCGCCCAACTCGGCGGCGGATTGGTTTTTTGCCAGGTGATGACGTTGAGAATCTTAAAATTTAAAAGCGTCAACATTCGTCCAGTCGAAAAAATGTTGTGCATCGTTCCGCTCGTCCAAATTGTCGCGTTATCATTCATCTTGTCGCGGACAAACAAAGCCTTTGTTGATTGGCAACGATTACAACTGTTTATTCAACTTTTTCAGTCTTTTGATTTTGAGATAAATATGGTCGTCAGGTTTTTCATCATTTTCAAATTCTTCAAAGTGTCTTTCCTCGCCTTCGTAACAATATTCAATCAACTCATCAACCAATTTTTTATATTCAATTTCAAAATCATTTGAACCGAAAATCACCTTTTCACTGTCAAACGAATCGAATAAAACCTTTTGCTTTTCTCGATTACTTTCAACGATTGAAACGGTATTGTCAGCTTCCAAAAACAAAACAAATGAACGCTCTCGATTTTTGCAGCGATTTCTAACGATTGAAATCGCTTCGCTGAAAGAGTCGGCTTCAACTTCGACAATCTTTTTCGATGTTTTTACTATCTGCACTTTAAACTTGTTCATTTACTTTTCGGTATTTTCCTTTTGAAACAAATTCGATAATGTTTTTGTCTCTTAAAACCTGCAACTGCTGACGAATTTTATCTTTCACGAAATTGTTTTCAGGGTGATTTAATTTAAGTTCAGTTTCAAATTTATAAACTTCATCAAGCGAAAATTCAATCGCATCAATCCGGTCAATACATTTTAAAACGTCCAGCGTCCAGCCTTTTGCTTTCGGCGTTTCATCGCGCAGGAAAACAGTTTTGTTCCAAGTTTCCAGAACCTTGCTTCTGTCGGAAACGATTGAATCTTTGACAAAGAAGATGCGTCCTAATTCGGGAATTTTTTGTAAATCAATGTTGCAGCCAATCCAACCGGCTCGCCGCGCCGTTGTAGATAAAGGCTTACGTTTTTCGATGATTTCCGATTGGAAGAAATGTTTTGGAATGATGAGAAAGTTACTCACTTTCCAATTGATTGCGCTGTAAGTCAAAAAGAAAAAATTCGGATTGTTAACGGAATTTATTCGCTCAATCATCGAAGCATATGCGCCGTCCACAATCTTTTTGCCCAGACTTCCGGTTTTGCTTTTCAGTTCAAAATCTTCGCTGCAAAAATCACAAAAGAAATCGGCGACTGGTTGATTGTTGGGATATTCATTGATTTTATCTTTATCGCAATTCGGGCAGTATGAATTTTCTTTGACCCAATTTTCGGTTAAAACTCTGGCGACTTGAGAATTGTTTGTATAAAGCGCGGCTAAATCGGTATTGAATTTTAGATTCATACGATTACTGAAAATCCCGAATATCCTTAAACGGCTTTTTCGCGTCGGTAAAATCGGGGCGATAATAATGCGAAGCCGATTCGTATTCCTGCATAAAGCCTTCTTCCATTCCCAAATCTTCCAAAAGCGAAACGGCGGAGAACCATTCGCGTTCCGAGATGCGGCGCGATAATAAAATATAGCGTTCGTCCGATGCCGCTTTGTTTGTCGCGTAGTATTGCGCCATCAACGAAATCGCCGTTTGGGGCGAAAGCTCGTCCCGAATCCAGCGCAGATTTTCTTCGATTCCCGCTAAATCGTTCGGCAAAACTAAAAGGCGAATCAGCAAACCTTTCCGCAAAAGTCCGTTTTCGTCAAAAACCAATTTGTCGCCCGTTTGTCTGAACATTTCCTTAATCGCCGCCCGCGCAAACGTCGCGTAATCGCGGATTTTGGAGAACTCGAAGCCGACGGAATTTTCCGCGTATTTTAAATCTGGCAGATAAACGTCAACGATTCCGTCGAGCAATTTCAAGACTTCGACCGAATCGTAAGCGTTCGTGTTATAGACAATCGGCAGTTTCAAACCTTTTTCCGCCGCGATGAAAATGGCCCGTGCCATCTGCGGCGCAAAGTGCGTCGGCGAGACGAATCCGATGTTATGGCAGCCGCGATTTTGCAGTTCCAACATCATTTCGGCGAGCCGCTCGTGCGAAACTTCATTCTTTTTCTGCGTTTTCCAAGTTTGCGAGATTTGAAAATTCTGACAATAAACGCAGCGCAAATTGCAGTTGCCGAAAAATATATTGCCCGCGCCGTTTTTTCCCGACAAAACCGGTTCTTCCCCAAAATGCGCCGTGTAGCTCGAAACAATCGGTAAACGTCCCGAATAACACGCCGCGATTTCGTCGTTCAGACGATTGTTGCCGCAGTCTTTCGGACAAACCGTGCAGGATTCGAGCAGTTTTTCGAGCTGCAAAACTCGCTGTTCGAGTTCGCCCGTGCGGTATAGTTTTAGAAAATTCGGCTCCATAAAGTCAATTACGAACTACGAACTACGAATTTCAAATTGCGAATTGCAGGAATTGATGTTTGAATAACGATAATTTTCTTAATCATTCGTAATTCGTAATTTGAAATTCGTAATTGATTTTCAGTCTTTAGTTTTCTCGATATTGTCGTCAATAATCTTCGTGTAGCGGCTGATAATTTCACGCGGCGCGACGGTTTTGGCGAGCGTCCAGGTAAAATCCATCTCGGCGTTGATGGTCGCCGTCGCCAGACGAGTTTCGCGCAGCATCTGCACGCTGCCCCAGAAAAGATACATAATGCCGATGATGCCGACCGGAATCGGAATCCATCGGTAAGCCGTAAAAAACGCGGCGATGGCAATCGTGACGCTGGTCAAAATAAAAAGACAGAGACCGTAGTAAAACGCACTTAAAGCTCTTTGCAGAATCCGCGAACGGCTCGTCACTTTGTCGAGCAGTTTGACAATCGTGTCGAGCCGTTTGTCGTAAAGCGGAATGGTCGTTTTGTCTTCAACCGTAATCAATTCGTTGAGCCGCACTTCGAGTTCGCGGGCGCGGTCAACAACGCGACCCAACCGCGTCGAAGTCGAAAGCACCAAGGAACCCGTCGCCGAAATCAGAAGCGTCGGCGTAACCATCGCCGTCAAAAACTCGATGGTCGAAGTCAGCGCGTTCGGGTTGATGTTGATTAAATCGCCTGCCGCCATAATCAACCGATTATAAGTCTTCGGCGGCGTAAATAACATTCGGCGATGGCGAAATCATCACGGCGATTTAATCGAGATCGCCGGCAGGCGAACTTCGCCCGCCGCTTCGAGCGAATGATTTTTTGCCGGACTGATTTCGGTAAATTGCTTTTGCGGTGCGATTTATAGTAAATTCAACTATGGAAAAGCTGCACCTTTTGTTGTTCGTATCGTTTTTCACGCTCCTTCCTTTAACAGTTCTCGCCCAGAAAAAATCGGTTGATTTGATCGTCCGAAACGGCACGGTCGTAACGATGGACGCGCAGCGGCGCATCATCGAAAACGGCGCGATTGTCGTTGATAAAGGAGCAATCGTCGCGGTTGGAACGGAGGCGGAAATTTCACAGCAATACAAATCAAAACAATCAATCAACGCGCTTGGAAAAGTCGTTATTCCCGGTTTAATCAACACGCACACGCACGTTCCGATGTCGCTTTTTCGCGGGATTGCGGACGATTTGGATTTACAGGAATGGCTGACGAAATTCATCTTTCCCGCCGAAGCGAAAAACGTCACGGAAGATTTCGTGCGCGTCGGAACTCGGCTCGGACTGGCGGAAATGATTCGCGGCGGGACGACGACTTACTGCGATATGTATTATTTTGAAGATGCCATCGCGGACGAGACTTTCAAAGCCGGAATGCGCGGCGTTCTCGGAGAAACGGTGATTGATTTTCCCGTCGCCGACAACAAAACTTTCGCCGACGCGCTTGATTACACGGAAAAATACATTAAAAAATGGCAGGGCAACGTCCTGATTACGCCCGCGATTGCGCCGCACGCGCCTTACACGGTTTCGGAAGAACATCTGAAAGCGGCTCGCGCTCTGTCCGATAAACTTGCCGCACCGATTGTCATTCATCTGGCGGAAGCCGCGACGGAAACCGAATTTATCCAGCAGAAACATCAAGGCGTTCGCCCGATTGAGTTCGTCGAAAAAATCGGTTTTTTGAATAATCGCGTAATCGCCGCGCACGTTATTCAAGCGAACGAGAGCGAACTTCAAATTTTGAAAAAACGCGGTGTCGGCATCGCGCACAATCCGCAGTCGAATATGAAACTCGCCGCCGGTGTCGCGCCCGTCCCTTCGATGCTGCAAATGGATTTGCCGGTCGGCTTGGGAACAGACGGGGCGGCATCGAATAACGATTTGAGTTTGTGGGAAGAGATGGACACGGCGGCGAAACTGCACAAATTGATTTCCGGCGATCAGAAAGTTTTAAACGCCGTGCAAGCCTTTGAAATGGCGACGATTCGCGGGGCGCGGGCGTTGCATCTGGAGAAAGAAATTGGTTCGATTGAAGCGGGCAAACTGGCTGACATCGTGATTCTGGATTTCGACAACTTGAATCAAACGCCGTTTTACAACATTTATTCGTCGCTGGTTTACGCCACCAAAGCGAATGATGTCCGCACGGTGATTATCAACGGGAAAGTCATAATGCGCGACCGGCGTTTGCTCACGTTGGACGAAAATGTTATAAAAAAAGACGCAAACGCATATCGTCAAAAAATCATCAATAGTCTATCGAAGTAAAGAAAGCGGGTTTTCAGCAAAACACGCGCAGAAATCGTTTTCTTTTAATTTCTTTTAAAACGTGCAGCGGGCGATTTTTTGAGGCGCGGAAAATTACAGTCCGAAGGTTATATTTTAAGGAGACTCGAAAATGCCGCTCAAATTCAGAAGTTTGTTAGCTTCGTTTTTTCTGATTTTTTCAATTTCAATTCTGCTGCGGGCGCAAACTTCCGGCGATGTGATGCGCGAGCGCGTGGCGAAAGCCAAAGCATTTATCGCGGTCAGAAACTACAACGCGGCGATTTACGAACTCGAAAACATTCGGCGCGAAACGAGCGATCCGACCGTCAACAGCGTAACCAACGTGCTTTTGATGAATAGTTTCCTCGAACAGGGCGACTACAAACGCGCTCAGGATTTCCTCGGCGAACTCGCCAAATCAACCAAACCGAACGCTTCGACGAACTATTTTGCGGTTGCCGGACAGGTCGTAAAGGGCGCGAAAAATCAGATGGAGCGTTATCGTGCGCTCGGACTTTCTGTTTCCGACCGCAATCTGCCGAAAGATGCCGTTACAGACGTTGATAAAATGCGCGAAACGCTTGAAAAAGTCGTTGAGCAGACGAAAGTTTTGAGCAAAGATAAAGCGCAGACTTCCAACGCGATGGCTTTGATGGAAGAGGCGACCAACGCTCGCGGCAGTCTCGCCCGCGACAATTTCGACGCGAGCCGCTGGAAAAACGAAGCCGCCGACGCGCGGGAAGACTTAGCCAATTCGAGAAGCGTCATCGTCAACGCCGTTGGCGAAACACCGCCGGAAACCAAGCCGTCAAACACCGTCGCCGCCAATCCGAGCGTCAATTCGAACGACGGTTTGGCAATCAACAATCCTTCTAAGACAACCGAAATCGTCGCACCGATTTTCCAGCCCGTCCTGAGCGCGACCGAGAAAACTGCGGCGGCGAGAGTGGAACCGACGACCAAACCGAACGTCAGCGAGAAGTCGCCGGAAGAATCTAAAAACACTATTACAGCAGCGACTACCGAAAATTCGGAGAATGCGAACTTGCGAAGCCGCACACGCCGCGTTGAAAACTCGACGCAAGAAACAACGGCTAAAATCGAGCCGAAAATAGAAAAAATAGAAAACAAGGCCGAGCTGCCGACAACAGTCAAGACGGACGAAGCGAAAAATGAATCGCCGATTCAAGTCGGCTCTTTAGTCAACTACGCGACGCAAAAAACCAATCCGATTTATCCGGTCGTAGCGAGAAATATGCGACTGACCGGCATCGTTAAAGTTGATCTGGTGATTGACGAAGACGGGCAAGTCACCGAAGTACAGAATTTGTCCGGTCCGGCGATGCTGCAGAGAGCGGCGACCGACGCGGTGAAAAAATGGAAGTTCAAACCGTTCACGCGCGACGGGCAGGCGACCAAAGCGACCGGCTTCGTCAGCTTTAATTTCAGTCTGTAAAAATTTAGTGAATCGGATTTCCGCCAAGGCGTTTTGCTCGATAAGGCAAACGCCTTGTTTACTTTAGAGAAAGTTCGGCGGCGTTCGCGTTTTCCGGGGCGGCGATTGTTTTCTTTCCGATTTCCAAATTCATTGATTATTATTTACAAACGCGACAACCTAAGTGTTAAGATGAGAACAATCGAAACGCAACGGCGTTTTCGTAATCGGCATCAAAACCGGCGAACGAATAAACAAGACTTTTATACTGTAAATTTTGGAGTTTTATGGCAGATATAGACGCATATAAAGACAAATTTAGTGAGAGCGGTCAGCGAGTTTTGGAAGTCGCCCTCGACGAATCGAGAAAGCGCGATCAGAATTACGTAGCGACCGAACATATTTTACACGCGCTGGCGAACGAAGAGGCTGATCTTTTTAACGCGACGATGCGCGATTTAGCGGTTGATCCGCGCTCGGTCAAACTGCTGATCGAAAAACGTCTCGAATCTGGCAGACAGCACATCGGCAAAGGTTTTCGCATTGCGCCGGAGACGACCGAACTGTTCAAAAAAGCGATGGACAGAGCGCGTTCGCAAGGTCGGCGCGTGATCGAAGGAAGTGATATTTTCTACGTTTTATCAAACGACGAGCGCAGTCTTTTGAATGACGTTTTACAGAATTTGGGAGTCCCTGCCGAAGAATTGGCGCAGACGGCACGGACGCGCATTCGCAAAATTGAAAAGGAAGAAGAGCGTTCGCGCAAGAAATATGAATTGCCTTCATATCTGAAACACTTCGGCGTGTCTTTGAACAAACTAGCCAGACAGGATAAGATTCCGCCGACCATCGGGCGCGAGCGCGAGATTCGGCAGATGATCGAAATTTTGTCGCACCGCGAGCGTTCAAACTCGCCGATGCTCGTCGGCGAGCCGGGAGTCGGTAAAACGGCGGTCGTCGAAGGCTTGGCGCGAATGATCGAGTTAGAGCCGGAAAAAGTTCCCGAACGTCTGCGCGATTCGCACATTGTTCAATTGCAAATGGGCGGACTTGTCGCCGGAACGATGCTGCGCGGAATGTTTGAAGAACGCATCAAAGGAATTATTGACGAGGTTAAGGAAAAGACGAATATCATTCTTTTCATAGACGAAGCGCACACGATTATCGGCGCGGGCGCGGCGATGGGAACGTCGTCGGACGCGGGCAATATGTTCAAATCGTCCCTGGCGCGCGGCGAATTGAGA
>JAYVGL010000253.1:0-19114 GCA_043772175.1 Pyrinomonadaceae bacterium
CCGCCGCCGAATCCGCTGACTAGTGCCAATCGTAAAGTTTATTCGCCGGAGTCGGTTGAAAGAGACACGCCGCCGGGCGACGACGCGCCGCTTGAGGAACTGCTCGGCTTTTGGCAGCGGCAGAACTACGCCTTTCAGGAAATGGGTTATAACCTTACGCCCTCGGAGCAGAGTTTACGCCGAATTCTGTCCGAGATCGGTGAAAATCCCGACAAACTGCCGGGCTTTCTCAACATTCTGCCGGAAGATTCGGCGACGCAGGATTTCGTCAAGCGACTTTACGACCGGAAGACGACCGGTGAAGATTCCGAGCGCGAATGGAACGGCGCGGTCAAAAACTGGCTGACTTATCACAGTCCATACTTCAGCGACGAATTGACGAAGACTGCTCAAAGCGTCGGCGACACGGGCGAATACGTTTCCAATCAAAAGGAATTGCTGGCGTTGGCGCGGGTTGATTGGGAAAAAGCGCGTCCGATTCTGGAGCGTCTGGCGGGCGACAGCAATCAGCCGGTTTCGCAAACGCTGGCGCGTTGGGCATTTTATCAGCACGCGCTCAAGGAAAAAGATTCGAGCGACATTGATAAATACCGGCGGCAGCTGCAGGCGACGGTCGAAAATAAAAGCGAAAAACCGGGCAATCGTGATTTGGCGATGGACGCGCTGGTCGAATCGGGCGATTACGAAGGGCGCGACGATTGGTATTACACGCTTCTGGAAGACGAAACGCTCTACGATTTGCGCGTTAACGGCACGACTTACACGGGTTTGACGACGCTTCTCAATCGCTCGCCGCGCGGCAAATATCTGGCGAAAATGCTCGAACTCGTCAACAGCGGCAATCTGACGATTCGTAAAGCGGCGGTGCGAAATTTGACGACTTTACTCGATTCAAAAAATCCGGAAGTCGTGCGGGCGTTGCTGCCCTGGCTGGAAAATCCCGATTGGGCGCAGGAAGTGAGCGGAGAACGGCGGCGGCTGATTTCCGCGCTCGGCACTCTGACGATGCCGGAAAGCGTTCCCGGTTTGATTGCGATGCTTAACGAAAAACAACCTCAAAATCAGCAAAATCCGATGTATTCGGCGAATAAAATGATGTCGAATACCAACCGAGCGATGCCGATAATGATTGACGGAGTTGCCGGCGTTGATTATCCGTATCGTGCCGAAGCGGTCAACGCGTTGGCGACGCAGAAAGATATGCGGGCAATCGCGCCTCTACGCGAACTTTTGCCGCAGGTCGAGGGCTGGCAGTTGGGCAACGTCGTGCGGGCGTTGCTGGCATCGGGCGGCTTTTCGATTCCCGAACAGGTCGAGGCGTTGGAGTCGGCGGCTAAAAATTACAGTCAGCCGAACGAAACCGTCTATGCGGGAAATATGGCAGCGGGCGTGATGAATACGACGGTCAGCCAGGGCTACGACGGTCCGGCAGTCGCCCGAACCGATATGATGTCAAACGGAAATTATGCCGCCGTCAAACGTCCTTACAGTCCGAACGACATCAAGCCGCTTCTGGGGCAGCAGCTGACCGCGCAAACCGAAGCCGACGAAAATTTAGTGTCGGCGTTGATCGAGCGCATCAAAATTTTAGATGTGAAAGAGCCGCCGACGGCTTTCGGGCTGCGAAAAATTATGCTGAACTGGCGCGGCGCGGCGATTAACGCGATGCTGATGCGCGATGTCAAAAACGATAGAGCCGACACCGACACGATTGTCAAGCTGCTGAGTCTGCGAAAGGAATTGCGCGAAAAGCAATGGAACGACATCGCCGATATGCGGAGCGGCAGTCAGACGGCGTATGGATTTTCGACGTGCCTGGTGGAGAATCCGCCGGAGTTCGACGCGCTTTTGCAAAGCACGAATATCGAATCGAAAACGGCGATGCTGGCGTGTGCGCGGCTGATTCGCGCCGCTTTGCCGGTTCGCAAAGTCGCGGAAAACTTAAAAAGTCCGAATAAAACGCTGGCACTGGCGGCGGAACGCTATCTCGAAACCGAAGACTCGCCCGAAGCGCAGAGCATCGTTTTGGCGATGCACCCGAACGAAGCCAAAATTCTCGGCGCGAAAAGGCTTTTTATTCCCGACGACGCGCCCGTTACGAACAGTAATTTTTTGCCCGCGCTCTTTGCCAGCCTCGACGATGCGTCCGGTTCTTCCGGTTATTATTACTACGATTTTTCGGATCAACTCGCCGCCGATGAAAAGAGACTGCAAAAGGAACTCAAAGAAAGCCGGGAATTGCTTGGAATCTACGCCTACGACGACAATTTCATTCGGATTTACAAAGACAAAACGGTTTTCAGCTGGCAGACGGACAAGGCGCGTTACCACGAACGCGATTTGACGAAAGAAGAATTTGACGGATTTAAGGATTATTTAGCCGCTTCAAGAGTCAACGAACTGCCGCCGTTTTTCTCCGAATGCGGGGAAAACTGCGAAGAGAAAGAACTTTTGATGGTCGGTCGCAACGGCGGACGGCGCGTTTTTCTATTCGGCGACGAATCGCCGCGTTTCTTCGTCGAACTTGCCGCGCTGCTCGAACGAATGCGCCAGCCGCCCGCCAAACTGCGATACGCTTTGGAAAAAGACCTCGCCGGTTTGGAGATTTTATTTGAAGACGAAAATCTGCAAGCCGAAACCGTCTGGAAAAGCGGCGCGGATTTCCGCGTTCTCGTCAGCGACGGGCAGCGGCGCGGGCAAATTGACAAAGAACTGGAGAAACAGGACTTAGCCGACGAAGAGAAAGAGAATGTTGACTACGATCAACTCTGGAAAGTTCGCCAAAAACGCCGCGCTCAGAGAGAATACGAGAACTTCGCGTGGTATCGCGTCGCCGACGGTAAACTCGGCGGATTAGCCGACCAGCCGGCGAACGTCGAATTCGTTCAAAAATACGACGGCGCGGCAGCACGAGCCGAGAAAGGGCAGTGGAAGGCGCGAGCGGCGACATTTGAAATCCGCGCCGATTCCGAAGGTTTATACAAGGTTGCGGGCGGACGGGCGACTAAAATCGTGGATGGTTATTACGAAAAACCGCTCGTTACGCCGAACGGTCGCTGGGCGATTGGGACAAAATACGACGGCGAGCAGGGCGCGATTCTGATGCGCGTCAACTTAACGACGAAAAAAGAGCTGCCGGTAAAAATCGAAACGGATAATTATTTGCGTTTCGAGCCGGTGGCGTTTCTTCCGTCAATCAACAAAGTTTTAATTTTCGGCGGCGGCTATGAAGAAGGCGAGGGCGAAGACGTATCGGAAGACGTAACGCAGAAACGCGGCGAGTTTTTTCTGCTCGATGCAGAAACCGGTTCGGTGAGCAAGCCGAAAGGCGAAATTCGCCCACCGGCACAACAAACTTTTCGTCCGCTGCAAACGAACGGCAAACCCGACCAATTCTGGGCGGCGATTCCCGACGCGGAAAAGGAAGAAACCGAAGTCGGCGTTTACGACGCTAAAACACTGATCTTTAAATCAGTTTTGCGAATCCCGCAAATTCAATTCAACAGTATGCAGATGTGGATTGACGCAGGCAAAGTTTACTTCGTTTATCAGGGACATCTGCTCGATTTGCCACTGCCGAAAAGCGTTTCGCCGGTTACAAATTAGACTTTTTAGCGGCGGTGACGACCGAGGCGGCTGACGTGAAATCTTCGCCCGGATTGATAAATAAATTTTTCTCGAATTGATATTGCTTGTCGTAAAGCTGTCGATAACGACCGCTTAAGGTAAGCAATTCTTCGTGCGTTCCGCGTTCGTGAACTTTGCCATCTTCGATAACGAGAATGTTGTTCGCGCTCCGAATCGTTGAAAGGCGATGCGCGATGACGAACGTCGTGCGCCCTTTTCGCAAATTGTTCAAACCTTCCTGAATCAACGCTTCGCTTTCGGAATCGAGAGAAGAGGTCGCTTCATCTAAAATCAAAATCTTCGGATCGGCGAGCAAAGCCCGCGCAATCGCAATTCTTTGCCGCTGCCCGCCCGACAATTTCACGCCGCGTTCGCCGACGACGGTTTCGTATTTTTTCTCGAATTTTTCGATAAACTCGTCGCAGTAAGCGATGCGGCAGACTTCCTTAATTTCCTCGAAACTCGCCTGCGGATTCGAGAAGCGAATGTTTTCTAAAATCGAACCGTCGAAAAGAAAATTATCCTGCAAAACCACGCCGAGATGACGGCGGTAATCGCGCAGTTTGACGGATTGCAGATCGAGTCCGTCAACCGCAATCGTCCCGCTCGTCGGCTGGATAAAGTTTAAAACCAAGCTCAGAATCGTAGATTTCCCCGAACCGCTGGAGCCGACCAAAGCCGTCGTCGTTCCGGCAGGCGCGTCGAACGAAATGCCCTGCAAAACCGGCGTGTTTTCCTCGTATTCAAAAAACACATTATCGAAAGTGATTTTCCCTTCGATATTCGTCAGCGGTCTTTTGCCCGCGTCCTCTTCGTCTTCGGTGGTTTTGTCGAGAATCTCACGAATGCGGTCGAGTCCGGCGAAAGCCTCGGTGATTTGAGTGCCGATGGCGGTTAATTCGATAATCGGAAACGCCATCAAACCCGTGAAAAAGATATACATAAACAAATCGCCGATGGTCATCGAGCCTGCCATCACAGAATTGCCGCCGACGTAAATCATCACGACGCTGACCGCCCCGATCACCAGCGACGAAAAGGCGGTAACGGCGGAAACTCCGGTCAAAGATTTGGCGATATTGCGGAAAAGACGATGTGCGCCGCGTGCAAACGAAAGCTCTTCGCGCTTTTCCGCCGTGTAAGCCTTGACGATGCGGATGCCGCCGAGCGATTCGGTCAGTCGTCCCGTAACTTCCGCCGTAATTTGGTTGCGTTCACGAAAAATCGGGCGCAGTTTTTTAAACGCATACGCCAGAATTCCGCCGAACAGAGCCAGCACGACCAACGTCACGCTCGTCAAACGCCAATTGATATAGAACAAAACGACGACGGAAATCGCCGCCGTCAGAATGCTGCCCGCCAGCTGCACAAGTCCCGTTCCAACGAGATTGCGAATGCCGTCCGCGTCGTTCATAATCCGCGAAATAAGCTGTCCGCTCTGCGTCGAATCGAAATACGAAATCGGCAGCCGCTCAATTTTCGCCTGCACGCGCTTTCGCATTTCGGTAATCGCCCGTTGCGCCGCGACACCCAAAACCTGCGATAAAACAAAAGTCGTGGCGGCTTGCACCAGCGTCGAAAGTCCGACGGCGAGCGCGATCCACTTGAGCATTTCAAAACGCTCTTTGACGATCACTTCGTCCACCAGATATTTCGACGATGCCGGCAAAACCAGTCCGGCGAGACGGCTGACAATCATCAAAACACCGCCGAGCGCGAGCCGCCAGCGATAACTCCAAATCAACGCTTTCGCTTCAACCCACGCATTTGAATAGTTAACACGCTTCTTTTTCGGTTCTTCTTCCGCCATATTTCGATTATACCAACTCGCCGCGGTTTTCCGGTCAAGCGCGTTTTGTATTCTGTCGGCGCGAAAAAATGATGCTACAATTCTGTTGAGATTTTTATCCGTTAAGGTGAACTTATGCTGCAAACTGTCGAAGCCGAAATTGATGCGAACGGGCAAATCCGACTGCTCGAACCGTTGCGCGTCTCGAAAAAAAGCCGTGCGATTGTTACCGTTTTGGAAGAACCGAATAGTGATTTTAAGGAGAAAGAAAATTCAAAACAAATTTCGGAACTTTTGCGAAGCCCCGAATTTGCCAATCGAAAAAGCTATTCAGCCAAACAAATAGAAGCGCAAATTGACGAAGCAAGAAATTCGTGGGAATGATTAAAATCTTTTTGGATGCCTGCATCTTCATTTACATTATCGAGAAACATCCGATTTATGCTGATAAAATTGAGGTTTTGATGAACGGCATCAACGACGGGATTTTTTGTTTTTCTTCGCTCGTTCGGTTGGAATGTTTAGTTATGCCGTTGAGAACAAACGATATTAAATTACAAAAACTCTATAAAACATTTTTTGATGCTCAAAATTTTCTCGCAATGCCGCCTGACGTTTATGACCGAGCCGCGCAACTTCGCGCCGATTCTCTCGGATTGAAAACGCCTGACGCACTTCACATTGCGACTGCTCAATATCATAGCTGCAATGAATTGTGGACGAATGACAGTCGGCTCGATAAAACTGCTCCGAGTTTAGTTAAAAACATTTTTACATTTTAGTCTATGCGCGATATTCCCGTGGGCAACGGTTCTTTGCTCGTAACATTCGACGATAAATATCAAATCCGCGACGTTTATTATCCGCACGTCGGACAGGAAAATCACACGGAAGGTTATCCGTTTCGGTTCGGCGTGTGGGCGGACGGCGCGTTCTCGTGGATTTATGAAAACGGCTGGCGGCGGACGCTGAAATATCTGCCCGAAACCTTGGTGACAGACGTTACATTGACTAACGAAAATCTCGGTTTGGAAATCATCTCCAATGACACGGTGGCGAGCCACGAGAACATCTTTCTGCGGCGCGTTCGGGTGAGAAATCTGTTTGACAGAAAGCGTGCAGTCCGTGTTTTTCTGCATCACGATTTTCGTATTGCGGAGAATAAAATCGGCGACACGGCGTTTTACGAACCGGAAGCACTGGCACTGATTCATTATAAAAAAGATCGTTATTTTTTAATCAATAGCGAACCGCACTTCGATAATTTTGCGACGGGACGCAAGGCTTTCCGCGATCAGGAAGGAACGTGGCGCGATGCCGAAGATGGCGTTTTGAACGGCGGCGCGGTCACCGAAGGTTCGGTTGATTCGACCGTCCAGATCAATCTCTCGCTTGAGGCGCACGGCACGAAAGAGTTTTATTACTGGATTTGCGCGGGCAAATCTCTGCGCGAGGTTTCCGAATTAAACAGCCACGTTCAAACCGAAACGCCCGAACAATTATTAAAATATACGGAGCATTACTGGTGGGCGTGGGTCAATAAAAACGACACGAATTTCGCCGATTTACCGCCGGAAATCGTCGAGCTTTACAAGCGTTCGCTGCTCATCATTCGGACGCAAATTGACAACGACGGTGCGATTTTAGCGGCGAACGATTCGGATGTCGTCGAACGCGCCACCGATCATTACAGCTATCTCTGGACACGCGACGGCGCACTGGTCGCCCACGCCCTCGACCTCGCCGGTTATCCTTTTTTAACCCGAAAATTTTTCGAGTTCTGCGGCAAAATCGTTCACCGCGAAGGTTATTTTTTGCAGAAATACAACGCCGACGGCACGGTCGCCTCCGGCTGGCACGCGGCGTGGGATGTCCGGGCGAAAAAACCGCTCGTGCCGATTCAGGAAGACGAAACCGCGCTGGTGATCTGGGCTTTGTGGGAACATTACGACCGCTACCGCGACATCGAATTCGTCCGCCGTCTGTATCGCCCGCTAATTATCAAATGCGCCGATTTTATGCTGAAATACCGGCACGAAACCCTTGATCTGCCGAAACCGAGTTGGAATCTCTGGGAAGACCGGCGCGGAATTCACGCCTTCACGGCGGCATCGGTCATCGGCGGACTGCGGGCGGCGGCGAACTTCGCAAAACTTTTCGGCGAAACCGAACGCGCCGTATCCTACGAAAAAACGGCGGATGAATTCGTCAACGGAATGACCGAACACCTTTACAGTGCCGAACTCGGACATTTCCTCCGCGCTCTGGAATTCGACAACGGCGACGAGCATTTTACGGTTGACACGGCGGTCGGAGCGTCCACCTTCGCGCTTTTTTATTTCGGCGCGTTCGATGCAAAAGACAAAAAAGTGCAGAAAACGATGCGCGCCGTCGAGAAAAAACTTTGGATTGATACGAGGGTTGGCGGCGTGGCGCGGTTTGAATCAGACAGTTATATGCGGATTTCAAACGACTTCACGGGCAATCCGTGGTTCATCTGCACGCTCTGGCTGGCAGATTATCGGATCGCCGTCGCCAAATCGAAAAAAGATTTGAAAGGCGCGTTGGAAATTTTAGAATGGACGACGAAACGCGCTTTGCCGTCGGGCGTTTTGGCGGAACAGGTCAATCCGCTGACGGGCGAGCCGGTTTCCGTTTCGCCGCTCACCTGGTCGCACTCGACTTTCGTCGCAACGGTGGCAAATTATTTGCAAAAACTAAAATCGTTGGATAAAAGTTAGCCGCCAGCCGCAAAATACACTAAAATTTAACATCGAACAGCAAACATCTACTTTATGAGAAGAGCAAAAATTTTAGCGACACTCGGACCGGCTTCCGATACACCGGAGATGCTCGAAGCGATGATTAAAGCCGGGATGAACGCCGTGCGAATCAATATGTCGCACGGCAATCACGACGAACACGCGCAGACAATCGAACGCGCCCGGGCTGCCGCCAGAAAGTTTAATCAGCCGCTCGCTGTGCTGGTTGATTTGTCGGGTCCGAAAATTCGCACCCGAAAATTAAAAAGCGGCGCGGCGGTTTATCTCGAAACGGGCGCAAAATTTACCATCACTTCCCGCGACATCGAAGGTTCGGCGGAATCGGTTTCGACTAACTTTACGGATTTGCCGAAACTGGTCGAACCGGAAGCGCGAATACTGCTTGACGACGGCGCAATCGAACTGGTCGTCGAATCCGTAACCGAAACCGATGTGATTACGCGGGTCGTCAGCGGCGGATTTCTCGCCGAACGCAAAGGAATTAATTTGCCGAATACGTCTTTGCCGATTCCGGCGTTAACCGAAAAAGACCGCGTTGATTTGGAATGGGCTTTGGCGACGCAGAATGTTGATTACATCGCCCTGTCATTCGTCCGCCGCGCCGAAGACTGCGCCGAAGTTCGTCAAATTATCAAAGAAAAACATCAGCGAAAATGGGGCAAACCGCTGCTTGTCGCTAAAATCGAGAAAGCCGAGGCGATTGAAAACCTCGACGCGATTCTCAAAGAAACCGACGGCGTGATGGTCGCGCGCGGCGACTTGGGCGTAGAAACGAGCGTCGAACTCGTGCCGGTTTATCAAAAGCAAATCATCGAAAAAGCGGTGATGGCGGACAAATTCGTGATTACGGCGACGCAGATGCTGCAATCAATGATTATCAGTGCCACGCCGACCCGCGCCGAAGCCTCCGATGTGGCGAACGCGGTTTGGGACGGAACCGACGCGGTGATGCTTTCGGCGGAAACCGCCGCCGGACAGTATCCGGTCGAATCGGTGGCGACGATGAAAAAGATTATTGACGCGGCGGAGACGGTGACGACGATGAAATTGAAGCGTCCGCTCAAATTCGATGCCGAACCGACGGGCAGGACTTCGCAGGCGATCTGCAAAGCGGCGGCGATTTGCGCCAAAGAAATTTTAACCGATAAAGTCGCGGTTTTCACCGAATCGGGTTTGATGGCGCGGCGGCTCTCCAGCGTTCGTTTCGGTTTGCAGACGTTCGCACTGACCAATTCGGACGACGTTCGGAACCAGCTCGCGCTGATTTGGGCGGTCAATCCGCTCCGCCACAATGAAACCGAAACGACCGAAGAAATTCTCAAAGAGGGCGAAAGAACGCTGCTCGAAGGCGGCGCGGTGACGGACGGCGAAACGATTGTAATGATGGCTGGGCGGTTATCTGGTTTGGGTTTGTCGAGTTCCATCGTCGTCTGGACAATCGGCGAAAACATGCCGCGCCGCTAGAAATCCGAGTCTGGAAAAAAATAAGGCGGAATGTTCTTCTACAAACATTCCGCCTTTTAGTAAGTAAGGCAGCAGTTAGATGAGGTGAGCAGGACAGTAACTCGATTTCGACAAAATCTCTCGCCAAATAAATGAGTGCCGAGTTTCTTGACTTCCGACAGTCGCAAGAAATGTTCGACTGTGAGAGAGATAAGCGAGTCCGACATAATTTTGTCATCAAAAATCACGCCCTTACTATATAACGCACCGTTTCCGAAAAAAATGTGTCATTTAAATCGAGAAAAATTAAATTTTTTTTTGCGGCGATTGAAAGGTTGGTTTGCGAGGCTTTTTCCGTCGAATTTTTGAGCGAGTGAAAGGTCTCGCGTGCGGATCGCACAATCGCGGCGGCGGTCAATTCGTAAAGGTTATTAAAGCAAAAAGCGAAACAAATTGATTTGTTTCGCTTTGATGAACCTGCTACTTTTTCTTCGTTGTTTTTTTCTTCAACGCCGCCGGTTTGTGCGCCGCTTCCGCTCCGGTTTTATCGCTCTCGACCAGATATTCGGGATTTTCCGTCGAAGCCGCGACGTGATGATCTTTGATGTCGGTCGGTTTGGTTAATTTCTTTTTGACCGTGCCGGAAGTTTTGCCCTGTGATGTCTCCCACTCGACGGCATCACCTTTTTTTAATTTTTCAGCCATTTTTCTGTGCCTCCGCTTTTTCGTCCGGGACGATTTGTTTGCCGAGATTGTTCGGGTCGAAATAAGCGTGAAAGCGCGTGATTTTATCGCCTTCGATTTCCAAAATACTCACGCCGTCATACTCGAATGCGCTGCCGCCGTTGCTCGTGCCGGTCGTCGTCCATTCGAGCGCGGCGGTCTCGCCGGTGACAATTTCGTTGTGGAAAGTCGAACTGACCGCAGCGAAATTGTCGCGGTAATTCTTCCAAAATTCCCTTGCGCCGAGATTTTTATCGTCGGTAACGACGTTGCCGACTTTCGCGTCCTCACTAAAAAGACCGCAGATCGTTTCCAGATCGCGGTCGGATTCTAATTTTCTAAGTGCTTCGATAAAATTTTTTGCCGTGTTTTCTGCCATTTCTCTTAACCTTCCCCTCGTTTGTTTTTTCGTCGTTTGCACAACGATAGCAATAGAATCGGCGATGGAAAACGGTTAGTCAAGCGAAACAGAAACGGTAAAACAAAGAATAATAATTTTTTTGGGTTGGCAGCGGCGAAAAAGCCCTTCTGACAGCTTTCCCGTTTGCCATCGCGCATCGGCAGAATCTAAAATCAGATAAAAGCCAAACGAGAAGTTTGAATTTTATAATTTCAAAAAATTTAGCAAGGAGTTACGCGAATGATTTTTAAGAAAACGTCTGTTTTTCTGTTCGTCTTCGTTTTAATTATGACTACGACCACTTTTGCCCAAAAAGGCGATAAGCTGCCGCCGCTCAAGTATTCCGAGATGCGTTTGAAGAACGGGCTGCGGGTGATTATGCACCCGGACAAGTCAACGCCGATTGTCGCCGTCAATATCTGGTATCACGTCGGCTCGAAAAACGAAGTCGTCGGGCGCACCGGTTTCGCCCATCTGTTCGAGCATCTGATGTTTCAAGGCTCGAAAAATTACGACGAAAATTATTTTACGCCGCTTCAGGAAGCGGGGGCGACCATCAACGGTTCGACGACCGGCGACCGCACGAATTATTTTGAAGTCGTGCCGTCGAATTTTCTCGAACTCGCCCTGTTTATGGAAGCCGACCGAATGGGCGGACTGCTTGACGCGATGACGCAGGAAAAACTCGACAACCAGCGCGATGTCGTGAAAAACGAACGTCGTCAGCGATACGACAATCAGCCGTATGGAACGGCGTTTGAAAAGATTTTCGCGCAGGTTTTCCCGACCGACCATCCGTATAATTGGACGACCATCGGTTCGATGGAAGATTTATCGGCGGCTTCGCTCGACGACGTGAAGGCGTTTTTCCGGCAGTATTACGCCCCGAACAACGCATCTTTAGTCATCGCCGGAGACTTCGACGAGAAACAGGCGAAAGTTTGGGTCGAGAAGTATTTCGGTTCGATTGCCAAAGGCGCAGACATCAAACGCCCGAATCCGCCGCAGCCGAAAATGTCCGGCGAAACGCGCAAAACTTACGAAGACGACGTAAAATTGTCGCGTTTGTATATGGTTTGGAACGGCGTGCCGCAGTATTCGGCGGACGATGCCGCCCTTGATATGCTCGGTTCGATTCTGTCGTCGGGACGCGGTTCGCGGTTGCAAAAAAATCTCGTTTACGGCAAGCAAATCGCGCAGGATGCCGGAGCGTTTAACTACGCTCTCGAAGCGGCGGGAATGATGATCGTGCAGTCGTCCGCCAAACCGGGGAAATCCCTTGACGACATTGAAAAAGAGATTAATCTGGAAATCGAACGCTTAAAGAACGAGCCGCCGACCGGCGAGGAAATGACCAGAGCGTTAAACTCGATTGAGTCGGGTTCGATTTTCGGTTTGCAGAACATTCTCGGAAAAGCCAACGAATTCAACGCTTACGCGACGTTTCTCGACAAGCCGGATTATTTCCAAGCCGACCTCGACCGCTACCGCAAAGTTACGCCCGCCGACATCTCGCGCGTGGCGAAAAGTTATTTAACGAAAGACCGTTTCGTGATGGGCTTCGTGCCGCGCACGAGCGACGCGCCGAAAACGAACGCGGTAAATAATCGCCCGACTTCGACCGCGCCGAAAAAAATTGACAAAAAGCAGATCGGCGCACAAACCGCCGCGCTGCCGAAGCCGGGCGCAGACCCGAAATTCGCCTTGCCGCCGATTGAAAAACAAAAACTCTCGAACGGGTTGGAAGTCTGGCTTATCAAGCAGGACGAACTGCCGATTGTCTCAATGAATATGGTTTTGAAATCCGGCGGCGGAACGCTCGATGCGGCGGATAAATCCGGCGTGGCGGCGATGACTTCGAGTCTGCTCGATGAAGGCACGAAAACTCGCACGGCGGATGAAATCGCCAACCAACTGCAAGCCATCGGCGCGTCGGTCGGCGCGGGATCGGGATGGGATTCGGCGAACGTCTCGATGTCGAGTCTGACGAAAAATCTCGATCAGGCTTTGGATATTTTCGCCGACATAACGCTGAATCCGACGTTTCCCGACACGGAACTCGAAAAATATCGCGCCCGCCTTTTGACTTCTTTTGAACAGCGCAAGGCTCTGCCGAACGCGATTTCCGACCTCGTTTACAACAAACTGCTCTACGGCAAAAATCATCCGTATAGCAAACAACTGTCCGGCGACGAAATTTCCGTTAAAGGCATCAAGCGCGACGATCTGATTAATTTTTACGCGGCAAATTATCGTCCGAACAACGCGGTTTTAATCGTCGTCGGCAAAATTGACGACAAGACTTTGATGCCGAAACTCGAAAAATCTTTCGGCGCGTGGCAGAAGGGCGATGTCAAATCAAACGATGTCGGCGCAGCTCCGATGCTGGACAAACCGGGCATTTACATCGTTGACAAACCGCGTGCGGCGCAATCGGTCGTGGCTATCGGACAAGTCGGCGTGGCGCGGGACAATCCCGATTATTTCCCTTTGCAGGTGATGAATTCGATTCTCGGCGGGCAGTTCTCGTCGCGCATCAACCTGAATCTGCGCGAGGACAAAGGCTACACTTACGGGGCGCGAACCGGCTACGCTTTCCGGCGCGGCGCGGGACCGTTCACCGCTTCGGCGGACGTGCAGACAGCGGTTACAAAGGAATCGGTCGCCGAATTTATGAAGGAATTGCGCGGCATTCGCGGCGCAATTCCCGTAACGGCACAGGAACTCGACTACAACAAGCAGAGTTTGATTCGGCGTTATCCGCAGGGATTTGAAACCGTCGGACAAATCTCCGCTCAGTTATCGCAGCTTGTTATTTACAGTCTGTCGGAGTCTTATTTCAACGACTACATCTCGAAGGTCAACGCCGTTACCGTCGAAGATGTCAATCGCGTGGCGAATAAATACCTGACACCCGACAAGATGGCGATTCTCGTCGTCGGCGACCGTCAGATGATCGAACCCAAATTGAAGGAACTCGGACTTCCCATAATGTTTCTGGATGCGGACGGCAATCCGGTTAAGTAGAAAAATGAATTCGGGCGCAGCAAAACTTATTCGACCGCGCCCGAATTTTAATTTAATCGCCCGCCGGTCGAAAATTTACTTTTTCTCCAACTCTCTCTATACTTCTTAAATCTGTTCGCAAATCAGAAAAATATAATGAATTACAAAACCAGAATTATCAATGCTTTCTTGTTGGCGGTTGTTGTCAGCGGTTTTTCGTGCAACAGCGGAACGAAATCGCCGACCGACTCATACAAAAAACTGTTCGCGGCGGTCAAAGTCAAAGACCCGGAAAAAATAAAGCAGATGATGAGCAAAAACACGCTCGGACTGGCGCAGTTTAATGCCGACCGGCAGAAAATAACGCTGGAAAAATCCGTCGAAAACGGTCTGGTCGCGCCGACGATGGCGGATGCGCTAACCGAAATCCGCGACGAGCGCGTCAAAGGCAATTACGGCTCGGTCGAAGTTTTCAATCAAAAAGAGAATCGCTGGGAAGATTTGCCGTTCATTCTGGAAGACGGCGATTGGAAGCTCGCCGTCGGCGATCTTTTCCAAGGAAAATTTGAATCGCCGGGCAAATCCAAAGGCGAAATCGAACGTGAAGCCTCGAATACCGGAATGCCGCTGCCGACCAACGGAATGACGAGATTCCCGGATACGACGATCAATGCCAATTCGATGCCGCCGGTAAATTCGACGGGCAGCGATAAAATTGACAAAAAAGATAAATCCGTCGAAGTTCCGAAAGAGGAAAAGCCGAAGAAATGATCGGCATCGAACAGGTCGAGGAAATCTTGAAACAATACGCAAAACACGGCTGGAGTTTACGCCGTGTTTTGCTTTCTGCGCCGACGCGGGAAGTTTTAGCGACTTCGGTGTTGGGACAAGCCGACGTTTTCGCGGCTGATTTCGATGCATTATGGTTTTCGCGTTCTTCGGCGAACGGCGGCGCGGCTTGGGAGCTGCGGAGTCTTTCGGCAGCACCGTTTGCGCTGGTCGAGGTGTTTGAAGAGGACGACGACGATGAAGTGCGCGAGGAAGTTTTGGCTGATTTGGAAACTCAAATGCGCCGGAGAGCATCAAAGCCCGTTGCTCAAAAACGAGAAGTTTGAATTCCGAATTTCGATTTACAAATCTACTCTTTTGTTGCAAACTTATTAGATTGAAATGATGATTAAAAATTTCGGTGCGCGAGTCGTCAGTGTTTGGGAAGGTTTGCGCCCGTTAACCAAAAAAATGCTGGTCGGTGCGCTTGCTACGAGCAGCGGAAGTCTGACCGCTGCCGCCAATCAAAATTTTTCTTACGACGTTCACGCCGAATGGGAATTGAGCCGTCTGCTGTCGGCTCTGGACGAGCAGACGAAGGACGCGGAAATTATCAAAGACGCGGCGAAACTTCGTGAAATAAAACAACTGGCGGCGACTTGCGCGAAAGTTTTGCAGGCGCAAACCGCTTCCGCCGAGGTGTTTATTCAATTGGCGGAACGCACTGTCAAACGCCACGATTTCGACAATCTCGACCGACTGGGCGATATTCTGGCGGAAAGATTTTCGGCGGGCGAAATCGCGGAAATCGTTCGCCAGACAGAATTGGCGCAAATTCGCGCCGTCGCTTACGAGACTTTGGCGACGATGCCGATTAATAATTTAGTCGCGCTACTCGACGACCAGCTTTATTTCGAGATCGCCCGCAACGCCCTCGAACAACAGGCGTTTGAGTTTGATAACGAAGACGCGCAGCAGATTTTGGAACAATTAGAATCGGACGAAATGAACGGCGATTGATTCCAAACGAGAGTCAAGGAATGAGAAATGAGAGGTGAAATCTCCGTCAGTTTTCATCTCTCATTTCTCATTTTTATTTCTCACAAATCTTTTTTATGAAGGAAGTTACCATCGTCTGCGACGGTTCAAGCCTCGGCAACGGCAAAGGAAAACCACGCGCCGCAGCGGTTGCCGTCTTAGGTTATCGCGGCTACTGGCGAGCGTTCGGCGAGTTTTTGGGCGAAGCGACCAATCAACAAGCCGAAATCGCGGCGGCAACTATCGGGCTGAATAAGTTATCAGAACCTTGTAAAGTTCGCATTTTGAGCGATTCGCGCTACGTCGTCGAAACGATGAGCGGCAATTTCCGCAAAAAAGCGAACCTCGAATGGTGGGCAAAGTTAGATAAAGCCGCGCAGAAACATCAAATAAAGTGGGAATGGGTCAAAGGACACGCCGGACACGACGTGCAGGAAGTCGTGGACACGCTGGCGCGAACGACTGCCGAGAAAGGCAGAGTTGACGAAAAATTTTTCGACGAAAAAGTTGCCGAAATCGGGATCAAAGAAGTTTAAATGGAAAGTAGAAAGTGGAAAGTGGAAAATGAAAGGCAAATAGCGAAAAACAAAGTTTTTCGCTTTGATCCTCTATTTTCCGTTTTCCGTTTTCCACTTTCCACTTTTTCTTCATTAACCATTTACCATTTACCATTTACCATTTTTCTAATAATTTTCTGCGCCGCATTCGCCGTCTCCGCGCAAAAGCCGACGAATTACGGCTGGATGTGGCAGAATCCGCAGCCACAGGGCAATACGCTTTACTCGATTCATTTCGCTAAAGATAAACTTTCCGGTTTCGCCGTTGGCGCAGACAACACGATTCTCCGCACGGAAAACGGCGGTTTTAATTGGCAAAAGCAGCGTCTGCCGTTCACCGTTACCATATCGGGCGTTTTCGTCAAGGATAAAAAAAATGCGGTCGTGGTCGGCGCACGCGGCACGATTTTCTCGACCGATGACGGCGGGAAAGATTGGCGGCGCAGCACATTGGAAATCAAAGACCATCTTTACGGCATCGCTTTGACCGGCGAAAATTTCCAGACCGGTTGGGCAGTCGGAACTTACGGGCGCATTTTGAAAACCGAAGACGGCGGCGCGACGTGGAAATCGCAAACCGCCGGAACGGACGAACAGCTTTTGAAAGTCGCCGCTTTCGACGCGAAAAAAAGCGTCGTCGTCGGGATGAACGGAACGATTTTGACGACCGCCGACGGCGGCGAAACCTGGAAATCGAACAAGCCGTGCGGAAATTCTTTGATGTCCGGCGCGGCGTATCCGGCAGCGGAAAAATTGGTCGCCATCGGTTACGGCGGCTGCGTAGCGGGTAGCGAGGACGGCGGCGCAACCTGGAAAAAAATCAACATCTTCAGCCGCGCCGATTTTCTATCGCTTTCGTTTGCCGATTATAAAACCGGATCGCTGACCGATGCGAACGGGATGATCTGGTTAACCGGCGACGGCGGGACGACCTGGCTGCCGTTCAATGTGCGAACCAATCCGAAGCTCGTCGCGCTTTATTTCGCCGACGCTTACACGGGTTGGGCGGTCGGCGATAACGGCTTGATAATCCGCACCGACGACGGCGGTTATAGTTGGCAGAGGCTTTCAGAAGGCGCACGTGAAGATGTCAACGATCTAAAGTTTCTCGACGGCGAAATCGGTGCGGCGGTCGGCTCAAACGGTAAAATCTGGATTACTAACGACGGCGGAAAAGATTGGCTACCCGTTTTTTCCGACACCGACAAAAATCTGAACGCCATTAGTTTTGCCGACGAAACGCACGGCATTATCGTCGGCGACGGCGGCACGGTTTTGCGAACCGGCAACGGCGGCGCGAGTTGGGGCAAAGGCGTTTCGGGTGTCGGCGAAGATTTGCTCGGCGTTGATTCGGTCAACGCTAAAACGGCTTTCGCCGTCGGCGCGAACGGAATGATTTTACATTCGGACACGGGCGGCGCGTATTGGGAACCGTTTGAATCGGGAACGCGGGCGTGGCTCGAAGATGTCAAATTTTTCGACGAAAAGCGTGGTGTCGTGGTCGGCGACAAAGGCACGATTTTGACGACGAACGACGGCGGTTTGACGTGGAAAAAAATCAAGACCAATCTCGACAAAAATCTTTACGCTTTAAGTTTTTACGACGATCAAGCCGGTTTCGCCGTCGGCGCGGGCGGCACGATTCTGCGAACGACCGACGGCGGCGAAACGTGGCAGGACGAGGAATTTACATTGGAGATGAATCTTTACGCGGTCACGGTTTACCGGCGCGACGAAGCGATTGTCGTCGGCGAACAGGGCGCAGTCTGGCGAACGATTGACGGCGGCAAAACTTGGGAAAGGCAGCCGAATATCACGACGAAAGCGATGCAGGCAATCGCCTATCGCGGCAGAGATGAGCTTTGGATCGCCGGACGCGGCGGCGCGATTCTCAAACGAACCGACATTCTCTCGACCGTTAAAACGACGAGCGGACAGAAATTGCCGCCGGTGCTGAAACTGGGCGGCTCACGAATCAAGCCGAAACCGCGTGTGCCGCTTCTGACGATTGCCGACGACGGCGATATTCCGCTTGCCGCGCCGCCGAAAAAGGAAAAGGATAATTAACGCCGAATCGTTACCGAAATCCATTCGCCATCGGTTTCGATTTTATAATCGGCGACCGACAATTTTACCAGCTCATCAGCGATGACCGTTTCCTGTTTCTTCAAAATTCCTGATAAAATCAGAATATTTCCAGTCTTTTCCAGCAAAATCGGCAGAATTGTTACAATGACCTCCAATAAGATGTTCGCGCAGACGAAATCGGCGGCGGGCGTTTCGGCAGAGATTGAGCCGACGAAAAAATCTATCTCTTTAACTTCATTCAGTGCGGCATTTTCTTCGGCAATTTTTATCGAATTCGCGTCGGTGTCGCAGCCCGAAAGTCTGGAATTTGAAATTTGTGATTTGTAATTCGTCTTCGCCGCCGCAATCGCTAAGATTCCTGTTCCCGTGCCGACATCGAGAAAACTCATTCCGCCTTCATAATGTTCTCCAATCGCCTTCAAACAAAGTTTCGTCGTTTCGTGCGTTCCTGTCCCGAAAGCCATATTCGGTTCGATAAAGACGACGATTTTGTCGGTACTTTCAATCTTTTCCCAACTCGGCGCGATGATGAATTTCTCGGTTACGGTCGGTTTCCAGTGCTTTTTCCACTCGAACAGCCAATCAACATCGCCGATGCGCCGCGAATTGATTTCCCTAATCGCGTCCGGCTCGAAATTGTAAATCCGCAACGCTTCCTTCAAATGATTTGTCAGGTTCTCTTCGTCCGGCAATTCGCCGAAATAGCCGATAACCGTGAGCGTTTCCGTCGGTGTTACGCCGAGATTATTGATCTCCGTGCCAAGGGCGTAACATTCGCTCAAGCCGAATTCAATCGCTTCGGCGGCTTCGGACGCGACCGTGATTTCGTAAGCGAACCATTTTTCATCTGTATCCATTTTTGCCTCTCGATTATTCGTAAACTCCGAGTTCG